>CAYXEW010000019.1:0-32839 GCA_964464115.1 uncultured Verrucomicrobiota bacterium | reverse complement strand
TCACATGTGCCACGCTTCACTGGGCACCGACACGGGAGGCTCCGTGCGCCAGCCGGCTGCGTTTTGCGGCATCGTGGGTATGAAGCCGACGTATGGTCGTATTTCACGTTACGGATTGACGGCATATGCCTCATCACTCGATCAGATTGGCCCGATGACAAAGACTGTCAAGGACGGTGCACTGTTGCTGGATCAGCTGTGCGGTATAGATCCCATGGATTCTTCGACTATGGATGTTGAGGCGCCCGGCCTGGCTTCTGCGCTCACCGATGATCTTTCGCTGAAAGGCCTTACGCTGGGGCTGCCGAAAGAATTTTTTGTGGACGGAATGGATCCGGAGGTTGAAGCGGCCGTGCGCGGGGCCGTCGATCAGTGCGCGGCTCTCGGTGCGGATATGGTGGAAGTCAGTCTGCCGCATGCACCTTACGCCATTGCGGTGTACTACATTATTGCCACAGCAGAAGCCTCGGCCAACCTTGCCCGGTTTGACGGTGTTCGTTATGGAGCCCGCGTGGAGGGCGAAGATCCCATCGATATGTACGGCAAGACCAAGGCGGCCGGCTTTGGTGAAGAGGTCAAGCGCCGCATTATTCTCGGCACCTATGTACTGAGTAGCGGTTATTACGATGCCTACTATCTGAGGGCGCAGAAAGTGAGAACCCTGTTGCGCAGCGATTTTGAACGGGCCTTTGAAACGTGTGATGCCCTGGTCGCTCCGGTTACGCCTACCCCGGCTTTTGGTATCGGTGATAAAATTGCTGATCCGATGCAGATGTATCTGAACGATATACTGACGACGCCCGCCAACCTTGCGGGGAATTGTGCCTTGTCGCTGCCCTGCGGTTTTTCGTCGCAATCACTGCCGGTCGGGTTGCAGGTAATCGGTCCCGACTTGAGAGAAGATACGATCCTGAAAGTGGCCCATGCCTACGAACAATCGACGGAATGGCATAAAAGAAAACCGCTCATTTAAACCATTGATGAATACAGATGGACACGGATAATCGAGAGCATATGATAACGTAGTGTACGGCATTATCACTTTGCCGGGTAAGATGGATCATGGAATACGAAGCCGTCATAGGATTGGAAATACACGTTCAGCTCAGGACGCAGACGAAAATGTTCTGCGGCTGTGCAAACAGGTATGGTGAAGAACCTAACACATTAGTGTGTCCGGTATGTCTCGGCTATCCCGGAGCCATGCCGGTCATGAATGAAGAGGCCATCCGGCTCTGTTGCACGGCGGGTTTACTGCTGAATTGTGAAATCAACCCATACAGTAAATTTGACCGCAAGAATTATTTCTATCCGGATATGCCCAAGAACTACCAGATCTCTCAATACGATAAGCCGCTGTGTCTGGGTGGCTATGTGATGGCAGACGTCGGAGGGGTGCAGAAAAAGTTTGAGTTGACCCGTATTCACCAAGAAGAGGATGTCGCCAAGAACACGCATATGAGCGGGGCGAGCCTGATCGATTTTAACCGTGCGGGCGTCCCCTTGATGGAAATTGTGACGGAGCCCTGTATGCACACCCCCGACGATGCCTTGGCCCTGCTCCAGGCCCTGAAGCAGATTCTACAGTACGGCAACATAGGCGACTGCAATTTGGAGCGCGGCAATATGCGTTGTGATGTTAACTGCAGTGTGCGCCCTGTCGGGAGGGAACGATTTGGAACAAAAACCGAAATAAAAAACATGAACACCTTTAAGGGCGTTTATGCGGCACTCACCTATGAAATCAAACGCCAGGTGGATGTGTTGAAGGGTGGGGGAGCGATGGTGCAGGAAACCCGTCGATGGAATCCGGACACCGAAACCACTACCTCGATGCGGACCAAAGAAGATGCGCACGATTACCGCTATTTTCCCGAGCCGGACCTCATGCCCATTGTGCTGGATAAAAAAGTGATCGAGGAGTGGCGCTCACATTTACCGGAACTGCCCGCGGCCCGCCGAGCGCGCTTTATCGAAACATTCGGTTTGCCCGAGTATGATGCAGAAGTCTTGGTAGCCGATAAGGATATAGCCGATTTCTTCGATGAGACGGTCAAGTCAACAGCCAACTGCAAGGCTGCATCCAACTGGATTATGACAGAGCTCATGCGCGAGATGTCTGAAGGCGGTATAGAAGCGAACGAGCTGAACGTAACGCCGTCCGGTCTTGCCGCCCTGATTGACCAGGTGGATAAAAAAGTGATCAACAGTTCGGCCGCCAAGAAAGTGTTTCACGAGATGTTTGTGAAGGGTGGAGAACCGGAAGCCATCATTGAGCAGCTGGGACTTGTTCAGGTCAGCGACACCGGCGCTCTGGAAGATTTTGCAGACCAGGCCATTGCCGAAAATCCTAAATCCGTTGAGGATTATAAGGCGGGTAAAAAAGCGGCCCTGCAGTATCTGATGGGGCAGGTAATGCGCATGAGTAAGGGAAAAGCCAATCCGCAAATGGTGCTGGAGATGCTTAAATCCAAGCTGCATTAACAGCTTTGATCTGTATTCACACCTTCCCTCTCGCACCTCCGAAAACGCTGAACACGCAAAACGCCATTTCACACGGAAACGTATTTCAACTATTTTTGGGTTCTTCGTACTATTTCGTGGAAAGCGTGTGCTATCTCTATAACAACAGCGAATAGTGCGTCCAACCGAATCACTCCGAAGTCTCGCGAGCACTCCGACCCGTTCCCTATACCTTTTATGCTTATTTGCGACCTGCTGTCGGTACTTTTTTCGGATGGCCTTTTTCATTCAGAGCGCATTGACACACATGTATTCGCTGTGTAGACTTCGTCTCGTATTTTCTTGCATTGGATACATTCAAGTAGAAAGAAGGCCGTCCATTGACTGCGAATGATGAGTATATCGTTGAGATTTTAGAGAGTGTAGGTCTTATCTCTCGCAAGCAGGGTGAATCGGCCCTGGCCAATGCCAAAAAAGAAGACTTGAATGTGATCGATATCGTGGTGCGCGATTCGTCGTTGACAAAAATCGATGTGCTCAAGGCACTGGCGAACCAGTTCGGTATGGAGACGATCAGCCTCTCCGGTGCCAGCCTGGATCCGGAAGTGCTGGAATCGGTTCCTTCCTCTGTGGCCCACCGATACGGTATCATACCTGTTTGGAAGACCGACTCAACCCTTACGATTGCCATGCGTGATCCATTTGATGTGGAAACCCTCGATAGTCTTCGTTACGTGCTGAAAACCAATGTGGAAGGGGTGGTTACCCCCGGCGAAGAACTTGATGTGGCGCTGACGCAGTTCTACCCCAAAATGGATGCGTCCGTTAATACCATGCTGGAGGAAATGAGCGATGCGGGAGATACCGTCGCCGGCAGTATGGATTTATCGCTCGGGGAAGAACAGGAAGTGACCGAATCGGACGAGCCGATCATCAAATTGGTGAACCTGATTATTATTGAGGCCTTCCGCCGCCGTGCATCCGACATTCACCTGGAGCCGCTTGAGCGGAAGTTCCGGGTTCGCTACCGGATTGACGGTGTATGCCATGAGGTGGAAAGCCCGCCGAAACGCCTGCAGTCAGCCATCATCAGCCGCGTCAAAATTATGGCCAACATGAGTATTGCCGAAAAGCGAGTGCCCCAGGACGGCCGTATCCAGATTAATATCCAGGGGCGTGAGCTCGATCTCCGCGTTTCCTCTGTACCGGCTAATCACGGCGAGACCATCGTCATGCGTATCCTGGATAAAGAGGGTATCAAGCTCGGGCTGCCCCAACTGGGTTTCTTCTCGGATGATCAACAGAATTTTGAGCGTCTGGTCGAGCTGCCGGACGGTATTATCCTGGTAACCGGCCCGACCGGTTCGGGTAAGACCACAACATTGTACGCGAGTCTCAATACGATCAACAAACCGGACCGCAAGATCATTACGGTGGAAGACCCGGTGGAATACCAGATGTCGGGTATTAATCAGGTACATGTGCACGCCGATATCGGTATGACCTTTTCCGCTGCGCTGCGTGCGATTTTGCGCCAGGCGCCCAACGTTATCATGATCGGTGAAATTCGAGACATGGAGACTGCGGAAATCGCCGTCAATGCGTCACTGACAGGTCATCTCGTGTTCAGTACGCTGCATACCAATGATGCGCCGAGCGCGGTTACACGATTGATTGATATCGGCGTTAAGCCCTTTCTCGTGGCATCCTCTTTGAGGGCGATTATGGCTCAGCGCCTGGTCCGTAAAATTTGTCAGAAATGCAAGGAAGAGTATACACCGACGGAGTCGGAAATCATGCTGCTCGGCGGCGCCGTATCCGGTCAGCTGGGCGATGCGCAGTTACTTAAGGGGCGCGGATGCGCCGAATGCTCCAATACCGGCTATCGGGGCCGCCTGGGTGTCTATGAAATTTTTAACATGAACGATGAAGTGCGCCACATGATTTATGAACAGGTTACAGCGACAGATTTGAGGGCGCGCGGGCGTGAGCTGGGTATGCGCACCTTGAGAGAGGACGGCCTGCGCAAAGTCATTGCCGGGTCGACGACGATTGAAGAGGTGTTGCGTGTTACCATGGGAGATGCTGACTGATGATGCAGGCCAGCGAACTGTCTATCAACGATATTCTGGATCTGGTTATCCAGGAGGGTGCATCGGACCTGCATCTCGCGGTGGGCAATCCACCCGTGCTCCGCATCAACGGATCCCTTCATCCGCTCGAAACGGATCCGCTCACCCCCTCCGATACAGAACGGTTGATGCAAGCCGTCGCACCCGAGGAACACGTGCGACATCTGCAGGAACGCGGCGGTTCTGATTTTGCGTTTGGTTATGAGGGAAAAGGTCGCTTCCGTGTCAGTATTTTCAATCAGAAGGGTGCAACCGGAATGGTGATGCGCTTATTGCCTACGAAATTGATGTCGCTGGAGGAAATAGGGTTGCCCTCGCAAGTCAATGAACTGCTCTACAAGCCACGGGGGCTGATTCTCGTGACGGGCCCGACCGGTTCCGGCAAGACCACTACGCTGGCCTCCATGCTGAATGTAATCAATGAGAATCGCGACACGCACATCATCACGGTTGAGGATCCCATTGAATACTACCATGAACACAAGCGCAGTATCGTTACACAGCGCGAACTTGGGGTCGATGTTCCGACGTTTTCCGAAGCCCTTAAGAGGGGGTTGCGTCAGGATCCCGATGTGATGCTGGTTGGAGAAATGAGAGACTTGGAAACCATGGAAGCTGCCATAACGGCAGCGGAAACGGGTCATCTGGTTTTTGCGACCCTCCATACGACCGGTGCCGCGCGCACAGTGGACCGCATCGTCGACGCCTTTCCCAGCGAGCAGCAGGAGTTGATTCGGACACAGCTCGGCTCCACGTTGATGGCTGTCATATCACAGCTGTTGCTGCCGCGGGCTGATCAGCCGGGCCGTGTAGCCGCATTTGAAATCATGATTACGACACCTTCTATTCGTGCTCTGATTCGGGAAAGCAAGACCTATCGTATTACCAGTGACATCCAGACCGGTCAAAAATATGGCATGGTGTTGCTGGATGACAACCTGCTCCATCTCTATCAGCAGGGACTCATCAGTTACGAGCATTTAATCACCAAGGTGCAGGACCCCGACAGTGTGATCCACAGGTTAGAAACGATGAGCGGCAAGAAAAGGTAGAGCATTATGGCTGACGATATGTACAGAGATCCCCTGTTACAGCAGGTTCGTGACGAAGGCCTGATAACAGAAAAACAGGCTCATGAGGTGGCAGAGGAGATGGAGCGGAACGGTGTATCTGCGCGCGTCGCCCTGAAAGATCTCGGCGTTATGCAGGAGGATTCTATCCTGGAAGTTATTGCGGGGTATCTGGGTACAACCGTTGTCGACCTCAAATCAATGACCGTCGATCCGGGCATTACCAAGCTGGTGCCGCCCAGTGTCGTCCATATGTATAATGTATTTCCGGTCGAGGTGAATGAACAGACCGTCACGCTGGCCGCTTGCGATTTTATTACGCCGGAAGTCACGGATGAACTGATGTTCGTACTCACAAAGGATATCTTTTTTGTCGTCGCCCATGAACAGGAAATCAAAGATTCCATTCGTGAAGTCTATGGCGATGTGAGTGAGTCCGTGGGGGATATGCTGCAGAGTCTGGAAGCCGAACTCGAAGGCGCCGGCGATCTCATCAATTTAAGCAAAGGCAAAGCTGATGTGGTGAATATTGAGGATGTCGCCAATCAGGCCCCCATCATACGCTTTGTGAACCTCGTGCTTTATCAGGCGGTGCAGGATCGCGCATCCGATATTCACTTTGAACCGTTTGATCAGGAATTTAAAATTCGTTACCGAGTGGACGGTGCCCTCTATGAGATGGCTCCTCCGCCCAAACATCTGGCCTTGCCGGTGACCTCCCGTATAAAAGTGATTGCGGGGTTAAATATTGCTGAGCGGCGCGTACCGCAGGATGGCCGTATCAAGCTGCAGATTGCCGGTCGCCCCATTGACTTCCGTGTGTCAACCCTGCCCACGCAATTCGGTGAAAGCGTGGTGCTTCGCGTTTTGGACCAGAGTGCTGTACAGCTCGATCTCGAAAACCTTGGAATGCCGGATGACGTGTACGAGACGTTTTCTTATGACATCAAAAAGCCGAATGGGATCGTCATTGTTACGGGTCCGACAGGCTCCGGTAAAACGACGACCCTTTACTCCGCCCTCCGCCGGCTCAATACGGTGGAAAACAAGCTACTGACAGCTGAAGATCCCGTTGAGTATGATATTGAAGGTATAATGCAGGTGCCGATGCATGAGAATATTGGGGTTACCTTTGCGCGCACGCTCAGGGCTTTTCTCCGCCAGGATCCGGATATTATTATGGTGGGTGAAATTCGTGACATTGAGACGGCGGAGATCGCCATTCAGGCCTCACTGACGGGGCATCTTGTGTTCACCACACTGCATACCAACGATGCGGCCGGGGCCGTGACGCGCCTGATTGATATGAATGTTGAGCCCTTTCTCATTTCATCCACGATTGAAGCTGTACTGGGCCAGCGCCTTGTGCGCACGATTTGCCAGCAGTGCAAGCAGCCGTACGATCCCGAACCCGACGTCATTGAAAAGCTGAGTCTGAAAGAAGAGGATATCGCCGGGCGGCCATTCTATTTTGGTGCCGGTTGCAATCAGTGTAATGAAACCGGTTATCGCGGTCGGCGCGGTATTTATGAGTATTTGCGCGTGACGGACCCTATTCGGGACCTCGTGAACGAGCGAAAACCTACAGTCGTTATGCGGGATAAAGCCGTCGAACTCGGCATGCGGACGATGAGAGAAGACGGTATTCGTTGTGTTTTTGACGGTTATACAACCGTGGAAGAAGTGTTGAAGTATACCTGATCAGGAGACGGGAGAGCAAAGTATGGCAAAATTTTCATATGTAGCAGTAGACAGCAAGGGGAAAGAATACAAGGGTAATGTGGATGCCGAATCACAATCGGCAGCCCTTTCCCTGATTCGCGAGAAAAATCTATTTCCCACGGAAGTGACGGCTGCCGGAACGGCCGCCAAAAAGACCCCCAAATCGTCTGCGCAGGCACAAGATAAGAAGAAAGGGTTATTGCAGGCCGAAATTAAAATGCCGGCCTTGCTGAAGCCTCGTGTCAAATCAAAGCAGTTGATGGTTTTCACCCGTCAGCTGGCAACGCTTATTGATGCCGGCCTGCCCCTCGTGCGCAGTCTGCAGGTGATTCAACGACAGGAAAAGAATCAGACACTCAAAGAGGCTACGGCCAGTATTGCCGACGGCATTCAGTCCGGCGGCACGTTTGCCGAGGCCCTCTCACAGCATCCTAAAATATTCAACAGGCTGTATGTCAACATGGCCAAGGCCGGGGAAATTGGCGGTGTGCTGGATGTCGTGCTGACGCGCTTGGCCGAATTTATGGAAAAGATGCAGAAAATCCGCAATAAGGTTATCAGTGCTATGACGTACCCGTTGGTCGTGATGCTGGTGGCCGGCGGTATCGTCTTCTTTCTTTTTACACAGATTATTCCCAAGTTTGAGGAAATCTTTGCGGATCTGCTGGAGGGGGCACCGCTACCGCCTCTGACACAGTTTGTGATGAATATCAGTGATCTTCTGCGCAATCGCGCGCCGCTCGTACTGTTGGCCATTGCTGCGGTCGTAGCTCTGTGCATTATTGCCGCCAAATTCAAGACGGGGCGTATGGTGCTGGACACCATCAAGCTCAATGCCCCCATCTTCGGCCCGCTCATTAAAAAGACCTCTATCGGCCGCGTCAACAGGACGCTGGGAACATTACTCTCCTCCGGAGTTCCCATCTTGCAGGCCTTGACGATCGTACGTGATACGACGGGCAATGAGATTGTCGCCCGCGCTATCAGCCAAATCCATGACGCTGTCAAAGAGGGTGAAAATATTGCCCCGCCTTTTGAATCCTCAAGGATATTTCCGCCCATGGTGGTCAGTATGGTTGAAGTCGGAGAAGAAACGGGTGAGTTACCGGAAATGCTGATGAAGATTGCCGACACGTATGATGATGAAGTCGACAATACGGTGGCCGCCCTGAGCTCTATCATCGAGCCGTTGCTGATTGTCATGCTGGCCCTGGTCGTGGGTACGATTGTTATCGCCCTGTTTATGCCTTTGATTTCCATTATTGGAAAGCTCAGTGGCTAGATCGGTATAAGAAGTGTAGAGAATTTTAGATTACCAGAGTTGACGTCTTGTGCCGCTTTCATGTAACGTGTGCGATTAATGAAAAGCAATTTTGTGATGATGGGTATAAACCGACAGGTAGTGGGTGCTTTAGAATGAGAAGTGTGTTGACGGGATTTTTTGTGTTGTTGCTCGGGGTGAGTGTCTCCGCGCAGGTCCCGAACCGCGATGTTCCGGTAAAGCTGGACGACATAGAAGTGAAGAGAATTCGTTCTCCCGAATACAGCATTGACGGCATCAATCACAAATCGGGCCGCCGCGAATGGTTGCAGGTAACGGTTGCGTATGACCATGATGAAAAGTGGCTCGATCAGTTGCAAATTAATTTCTATGTGCTGGTCAAAGATGAATCGCTCAGACAGGAAGTCCCGTTTCGCCTGTTTACGGCGTCGGTGACGCCCGTGCACATCAGCAAAGGAAAGCACACGGAATCCGTATACCTGCACGCCGATGTATACGAGCGATTTGGCAACCCGGCGTATGTCGCTGCTGAAGTTTTGTACGGCGGCAAAAGTGCGGGGGCCGTTAGTGAGCCCTCCAGCAAGAAAGAGTGGTGGAAGACGCCCGGCTTTTTGAAGCAGGATGGCGTACTCCTCAATCGTATGCAGTCGCCTTTTAAGTTTATGGATATCGATGTAATGCCGGCCTTGAGTACCGGCTGGTAAGATTAACAACACTGGGATAAGCACATGTTCAAGAAGGATAAGGTTCTGGCGGTTAATATCGGCGCCAGTACAGTGACCGTGGCAGAGTTTGCCCTGACCGGCCCGGGCGGCATAGAGCTGACCACCTACGCCGTTAAATCACTCGTTATGGAAGAGCATGCCGAAGAGCAGGAGCGCTACGATGCCATCACCGCTACCCTGCAGGAAATCATGCTCGAGCATCAGTTGAGCAATGCGCCCGCACTGATTACAGTGGCTGGGCAGTCTGTGTTTTCCCGTTTCGTCAAGTTGCCGCCGGCGAGTAAAGACAAAATCTCGCAGATCGTTCAGTACGAGGCCCAGCAGAATGTCCCGTTCCCCATGAATGAAGTGGTTTGGGATTACCAGTTAATTGGCGGTGTCGACGGGGATGTCGATGTCATGCTGGCGGCCATCAAAGCCGATATCATTGAGCGGCTGACGGAGGCCGTAGAGGCGGCAGGTTTTTCACCCGACCTCGTGGATGTCTCGCCGATGGCGATCTATAACTGTACGCGGTACAACTACGACAATCTGCCCGACTGTACGCTGGTCGTTGATGTGGGAGCGCGTTCGACAGATCTTATTTTCATTGAACAGGGCCGCGTTTTCACTCGCAGTATACCCGTCGGTGGAAACACCATTACGCAGCAGATAATGAAGGAATTTGATCTTTCCTTTGACGATGCTGAAGCCATGAAAAAGGCTCAGGCCTATGTCGCGTTTGGCGGCGCCGTTGAAATGGCCCAGAGTGAAGTGTCCGAAAAAGTGTCTAAAAGTGTGCGGACTGTAATGACGCGCATGCACGCTGAAATCAACCGCTCGATTAATTTTTACCGCACGCAGCAGACCGGCACCAAGCCGGCCCTGATTCTATTGACCGGTGGGTCCTGTACGATTCCCTATACCGTTGAATTTTTGAAGGAAAAACTCCATATCGAAGTCGATTATTTGAATCCATTTTTAAATGTGCCGGTACATGGGCAGATCGATGCTGCCAAGATTGGCGATGAGGCGCACTATCTGGCCGATGTCGTGGGGGTAGCCCTGCGCAGGGTGCTGACGTGTCCCATCGAAATTGACCTGCTACCGCCCCGCGTCAAAGCCGAAAAGGCCTTTAAAAAGAAAGAGCCTATCCTAGTGGGGGCAGCGGTCGGCCTTGTACTGATCGCCGCCATTTGGTGCAGTTTTTTTATTAAGCTGTCCAGTCTGGCTGAAAAGCAATTGGAAAAGATTGACGGACGAGTCAGCGCGCTCAGCGCGATAGAGAAAAAGATGATTGGTGTCGAACGGGATGCCGCAGATTATCAGCGTCGCTTTACTAAGCTCGAATCACTTAATAACAGCGAATCCGACTGGCTGCTGGTGTTGGATGATATACACAGTCGTCTACCGGAAAGTCTCTGGATAACGGGCCTGAAAGCGGTCGAGCGTGAAGCTGAAGAGGGCGGCCCTATCGAGGTGACCCCCCTGTCGCGCGTCTGGGAGAAATACGGAGCTATCGATGTGACCGGAATGGCTTATCTCGATGTGCATTCAGCCACCGATATTCGCGCGCTTCGCGATGAAATGCGCTCTTCCGCGTTCTTTACAGATGAGTCTGATATTATGAAATCACCATCACCTAATCTGAATGATGCGGTCATGGAATTTGAAATACGGTTAGTGCTAAACAAAGACGTTGAGTTATGAATTTTAAGAAACATATGCTGTTGGTTGCGGGCGGAGGAGCCGCAGCTGTACTGTTCGTTATTGCGCTGATATTTCTGATCAAATCCAGCGGTCATTACAGTCAGGTCACGGACAGCCTGGATAAAAGCGAGCGCGAGTTAGAGCGGTTGCAAAACCGGGATCCGTTTCCGAGCGCGGATAACATTGATCTCGAGAATGAGAACAGTGCGGTGTTGCGCGATCAGTACCTCGATTTACGGCAGCGCCTGTCGACGTTCCAGTTTAATCTGCAGTCCATGGAGCCGGCACAGTTCTCCGAGCTGTATGGCAACACCCGGCGCGAGCTGTTGCAGGAAGCCCTCGAAGCCGGTATTATCGTGCCGGATAATTTTACATTCGGTTTTGATCGATACGCCCAGGGCAGTCCACCCGCATCGGATCATGTTGAACGCCTCAACGTGCAACTTCAGATGGTGGAAGCGCTCTGCGAACTGATTTATGAAACGGACGTTATGGAAATTCAAAATATAAAGCGCACCGTTTTTGAAACCAGCCAAAACGAGAACCGGGATGAGAGCCAGCGAACTGACCGCCGCCGTTCTGTGCGGGGCCGCGCTCCCGCGGGCGATGACGCAGGTCAGAAGGAAAGCCTTGAGGCCTTTGTTGACGATCAGCAGATTTTCACTGCCGAATCATTTACCATCGAACTGAAAACGCGCGAAAGTGCTCTCTGGGATCTTATGAACAAAGTAGCCGCTTCTCCGCTGCTGATTTCCTTCAATGATGTACATATAAACAACGGCAAGCAAAAGCAGAACTATTCAAAAAAACTGACGCCTGAACAGCCTGCTCCCGCTGCAGATGTCCGTTTGCAGGAAAAGCCGGCGGTAAAGCCGCCGCCCCTTTCTCGTGAGGAAAGAGTCATTGCGGGGCGTGAAGATTTACAAGTCACGCTTGACGTCAATATCTTTCGTTTTCTCGAAAACGGCGAAAAGGAGAAGAAGTAAGTGAGTGCTGCTTCACAGAAAAAATTTGTATGGATTCAACAGAATTACGAGATGTTGCTGCTGGTGATTGTCTTGATGGGTCTCTTGATTTCGGCCGCCATATTAATGATACGAACCAGCCAGCATCAGCAAGAGCTGGATGAAGCCCGCTGGGAAAGCATTACCGAAGGAAAAATGACAAAACCAGTGGATCCTGAGCGCTATGAGCAACTGCTCGGTTCTATACAGCAGCCATTCGGTGTGGGTAGCTATTCCAATCGTATGTTTGTAAGTGAACTGCGTGTGTGGGCTATAGGTTCCGGCAAGCCAGTTCCCTATGACGCCCTTCAGTGCACCTTTACCGGAGCCGGTCAGCCCGCCATGGTTCCTGAACTCAACCGCGATTCGGACCTGGACCGGATGCCGGATGTGTTTGAAGAGAAATACGGGTTCAATAAACTCAATCCGGATGATGCCGATCAGGATATGGACGGTGACGGTTTCAAGAACTGGGAAGAATATTCCTATGACACGGATCCCTCCGACCCGAACAGTTATCCGCCGCTGACAGCTAAGCTGCGCCTGACCAGGACGATACCTACTCCTTTTAAACTGCGCTTTACAGGGCGGGCGGAATTGCCGGGCGGACGAGTGCAGTATCAGCTCAATTTGCGGTCGCTGACCAGAACTTACTTTGTTGAAAAAGGTGAGAGCATAGAAGGTTTTGAACTGACGGAATACCGTAAAGATGTCGACGGCAGGGAGTTCCTGGTACTCAAAAAAGGGGAGCAGACAATCACCTTGGAAAAAAATAAAGTCATCAATGCGGACGAATGGGTCGCTGATATGATTTTTCTCATCAATCGTGAGCGCATGCGTAAGCGTGTTGATGAGAAGGTTGTTCTCAAAGGTGAAGAGTATAAAGTCATTGACATCGGTCGGGACCGTGTACTATTAAGCTCGTTGACGACGGGTGAACCCCACAAGATAGAGACACTGTCCGAGACTGAAAAAGAAGAGATTCAGGGTCTCCATCAGGACGCATCGGGGACAGAAGGATTTACAGACAGGTTTAACAACCCTACTTATTAAGCAGAAAAAAATACAAATGAAATCAAGAATGATTCAGGAGGAGACTATGAACCAAATCGCAAAAGCGGTTACAACTGTTTGCATATTATCAATGCTGGCTTTACCGGCTATTACGCGGGCCCAAGGTGTGGCTCAGGATACAGCATTGCAGGAAGAAATTAAAAGGCAGGCTAATGAGCAGAAGGGCTTGGAATCTATCCAGTCAGCAACAGAGCTGATGAAGGCAGGTCAGTACCAGGAGTCTGAAGAACGTTTTGTAGAGGGGCTGACCTTGCTGACGGATCGTCCGGCTATGGATGCCGTTCGGCTGGATGCCTCCGATAAGCTTGAAAAAACGCGGATGAGCCTGGTCGATGAGCTGATACGCGATAATAATTACGGGGCTGCCAAAGCCGTCATCTCGCGAGTACTGGACGAAAATCCCGCGAATACAAAAGCGCTTGCTATGCGGCAGAAAATTGATAAGTCCGTGGTCCGCAGCCAGACAAAAGCAAAGGAAGATGCAGTACAGGCGGCTTTGAATAAAGAGAAAGATACAATCCAAAATCTCATCAAAGATGGCCGCCGCATGATTAGCATGGAAGATTATGATGCTGCCGAGCTGAAATTTGAGCAGGTGCTGGCACGCGATCCCTATAACCGTCAGGCCATGCAGTATCTCAACAGTATCGAAGAACGCCGTTTTAAAGTAAGCACCATCAATCGAAAAACAACTACTGCTGACATGGTGCAGGATGTACGTGATGCATGGAACCCGCCAATGACAATTTCTGTGCAGATGCCCAGTGAAGGCCGGGAAGGTCAGATGCTTGATACCGCCACGGGTACGCAGTTGCTGCAGGAAAAAATGGCCGACATCGTCATCCCCTCACTCGAATTCAGACAGGCGAATATCGTAGATGTAGTCAACTTTCTGCGCGATGCCAGCGCCGCTTCCGACCCCGACGGTATGGGGATAAATATCCTCTTGAATCTCGGTGTCGGCGAAGAGGAAGAAAGTGTCGAAGATAATATGACTTCAGATCTTAATGAAGACTTTGGATTTCAGGAAACAAAAAAGAGCTCCCTCCCCAATATCACGTTGACCCTGCGCAATGTGACGTTGCTCGATGCTGTCAAGTATATCACCGAAATTGCGGGTCTGCGCTATCGGCTGGAAGACCGCGTGGTCATTATTACACGTGCAGATGTCGCCGTCGGGCAGATCATGACACGCCTCTATCCCGTCCAGCCTTCTTTCATGGATATTCTTATTGAAAGAGATACTTCTTCATCAGCAGGCGGTAACGATTTCACGCGTATGGGGCAGGATTCAACGAGCGTGAAAAAGAGCGATGTAAAAGAGTACTTTGAGCGTATGGGGGTCGCCTTTCCAGGTGGAGCATCCATTACATATAATGCCGGTATCAGTCAGCTGATTGTGGCAAACACCGCTGATAATCTTGAGGTCTTTGAACGCATCCTGGCCCAGCTAAACATCATCCCAAATCAAGTTGAAATCGAAGCGCGCTTTGTGGAAATCAATCAGGAAGATTTGGCAGAACTCGGTTTTCAGTGGTTGTTGAACGATGACTGGGAGCTGGCTACTAAAAGTGGTGCCGGATCAATCGGATCTAGTCAGCGCATCCAGGTGGATGCCAATGGCGATTCCGGCGGATTTAGTCGCGGACTGCGGTTCTTCGATTCATCATCGGCCGGCACCCTGCCATCGGCAGCCTCCTCGGCAAATAATCTGGTGGGCAATATTCTGAGTTTATCTGGAATCCTGACCAATCCAGAATTGGGTATGGTGCTGCATGCGCTCGATCAGAAGGGTGGAAGCGATATGCTGTCCGCGCCGCGTGTGACGACTCGTTCCGGTGTCAATGCACAGATCCAGGTGGTGGAGGAGATTATCTATCCCACGGAATTTGATGCCCAGCTCGAAAGCGTTGACGGTGGTGAAGGTGAAGCCGATACACAGCGAATAGTCGTTACGCCCGGTTCCTTTGAAACACGCGAGGTAGGTGTGATTCTGAATGTCACGCCTACCGTCGGACCCGACGGTTACACCATTGATCTCACGATGCTTCCTGAAGTCGTAGAGCTCAGCGATTGGCTCAACTACGGTTACACCGCCGCCGATGATTCAGCGGTGAATATTTTCCAGCCGATTTTCTCCAAGCGCAGCGTTTCTACCAGTATCGTGATCTGGGATGGTCAGACGGTTGTCATGGGTGGGCTTATCAAAGAAGAGCTGACCTCAGTTGATGATAAAATTCCTTTGCTGGGTGACATACCGGTATTGGGCCGCCTGTTCAGGAATAAAGGTGAATTCAGTCAGAAAAAGAATCTCATGATTTTTGTGACCGCGCGTCTGGTTGACCCCGCTGGAAAAGTAATTAACAGGGCTGATGCCAGAACGCTGGGCGGCTCTTAAATCAGTTTATAACTGATTACCTTTGTTGTTGTACTGCAGCCCTATGGCTGCAGTACTTTTCTGGTGTACTGCGTGTTGCAGCCGATGCATAGTCGTTCAACACCTGTCATACGTGTTATCACTAAGGGGTAGCGCAAAAATAAATTCACAGATTTGGGCGTTTAGGCGACGGCTCTCAAGGCGCGAAAACGAAGGAATATTGCCAATATTTCGTGGTTTGGCAACGCCGCTGGCTGGGATGCATAGGTGTATAAAATGTGAAGTGTTTTTTGCGCTAGCCCTAAGGGTATAAGGGTAGTAGAACCATGTGCGTAAACGCATATTGATTGAATACCGTATCACCAGAATATTCGGCATTCTTAAACATTAAAAATGAACAAATCTAAATTTTTAATTGTTGACGGTAATAATGTGGCGTACAGAGCTTTTTATGCGATTACATCCCTGACCACTTCAAACGGCGACCCGGTTAATGCCGTGTATGGATTTATCAGGATGCTGCAACGATTTACAGACACCTGGAAGCCTACCCACCTCTGCGTGGCCTTTGATAGAGGTTTGCCGCATCACCGTATGGAACTGCTGCCCACATACAAACAGCAGCGTAAGCCGATGCCGGATGAACTGCGGAGTCAATTCCCACTGATGACCGAATATTTAAAGCGGGCCCGTATACCATTCATGGTAGAAGAAGGAGTAGAAGCGGATGACATGATTGCCACACAAGCCGCTGTAGCCTCCCGCGAGGGGTCCGACGTGCTGGTGGTCAGTAGCGATAAGGATCTGTTTCAGTTGGTCGATGATTCGGTCGATATTGTGTTGCCAGCCAAGGCGGATCAAAAGCTGGGTGCGGGCGGGGTGCTGGCTAAAACAGGTGTGGCACCGCGAGATGTTCTTTTGTGGCTGGCCCTTATGGGCGATCAGTCAGATAACATTCCCGGCATTCCGGGGGTAGGGGCCAAAACCGCGGCAAAACTGGTCAATGAGTATCGCTCTCTCGATGGTATTTATGAGCACCTCGAAGCCTTGACTCCTACGTTGAAAAAAAAGTTGAGAGATGGACGCACTATCGTGGAGCGCAATCTATCTTTGATGCGATTGCTGGACACGCTGGACCTGCCGGTGAGCTGGCGGGAAATGGCTGTTCAAACGCCGGACTGGAATGCCCTCTACTCCTTTTATGAAAAACTTGAATTCCGGGAAATGATGAAAAGTGCCGCGTCTCCAGAGCTATTCTAATGACCGCACTCCTTTTTTAACGGCAAAGACAGATATGGCCAATAGTAAACCAATCAGGCTGTGGGTGAACGCGCTGACGATCGCCGGATTGCTGCTACTCTTTCTACTGGGTGTAGGAATGCGGCGGGCGGTGCTGGAAGCTCAGTTTGCAAAGGTAGGTGGAGACCTGCCCTTTTCGCTGGAGAGTGCGCTGCATTACCGTCTCATAAAGAAAGTGTATAATGGCGAAGCCATCAAAGGGGTAGACCGGGATCTGGAATATCCTGACGGGATTGTAACCGAAGAGGTGTATTCGTTGGGTGATGAATATGTCTGTGGATGGTTGGCCCACCTTTTTCCCGATCACGTACCGTTATCAAGCCGGGTGCGCTGGATTCAGTTGTTGTGGTTCTGCATGGGTATTCCAACCCTCGCTCTTGCCGTGATGGGATACACCCGAAATCGATGGGCGGGCCTGATGGCCGGAGCCTTTTACGCTGTTTCGCTCAGTGCCGTCATTCGCTCGACCAGCCAGGAACTCTCACGTGAGAATTTTGCCCTGCCTTTGCTGTTGATGCACATGGCTTTTGACGCCCTGCTGACGAGGTCGGATCGCCGCCGGACCGTCGGGCCGGCCGTTGGGTCGGCCCTTATGCTGGCGTTGGCGTTAATGGCCTGGGATATGATTCAATACTATATTCTGCTGTGGGTTGTATACGGGTGGTGGTCGGCCTTCAGGCGTCCCGCTTTCACTTCGTTAGCCCGCTGGCTGTTTCCCTTTGTCGTACTGTTGGCGGCCGCACTCCTGAACCCCTATTTACGCAGTCACGGGTTTTACCAGTCGCCCGTTATGCTGTTGTACGCCGGGCTCGCTCTGTATATGGGGTGCTCGACAAAGGTGTCTGCTCCGTGGCCTACGTTCGCCGTGCTTCTGCTGAGTGCGGTGGCGCCATTCGTCCTGGCGGCGCTTTTCGGTTCTGATTACGGCGACACGTATGCACATTTTTCAGAACTCTTGGTTGCTAAATTGCGGTTTCTAAATATGAAGCCTGCAGACCCGACCCTGTTAACCTTTAATCAGCGTATCATGTGGGTGCCGGCACTGCATTCCGCAGACATTAAAACGGTTTTTATCTATTTTCCTTACATGTTGCTGTTGACATTAATTTCGTTTATTGTACTGTTAAAGCAATTTGACAGTTCAAAAGATTTCGTTTCCAGTCTCAAACAGCACAGTTACTTCTTAGTAGTTTCTTTTTTTACATTTATACTGTTTGTGAGATTCCATGTGTACGTAGCGCTGTTTAGTTGCGTGCTGGCAGGTTTGGTTATAGCGTCCCTGATGCGTGCCGGTGCATGGATTCGCTGGGTGATGTTGATGCTGTTTTTGGCGGCACTCTTTGCAGAGGCGGGGCATGTGTTGTACAAGCCCGAGCGCTGGGGGCGGTCGAATGTTTATTATCCTGAATTTAAGAGCATGACAAAATGGCTCCGTGAAAATCAGGAGCGTGAGCCGGTGCTGGCTAATTTTGGTGTCAGTTCTATGATATTGGAGTATGGAAATTGTCCGATTGTGCTTCATCCAAAGTTTGAAGGCGCCGGGATACGAAACAAGGTGCGCACCTATGGTGAACTATTGTTTAAGCGTGATGAGAAAGCTTTTCGTGACTACATGCAGCAACTGGGAGTGGCTTGCTACGTTTACTCACGCGGCGAATTTGCCAACTATCGGCCAGAGTGGCAAATGCGCTATTTTGTGGATGCTCTCCACCCTCCTGAAGGGGCTGCGGCACGTCTTTTCGAATCGCAGCAGCAGTTTAAATGGTTTAAACTGCTGTATGAGAACCGTAAATACAGGGTGTTCCGGGCGGTGACAGACGAAGATCTGGAAGCGGCAAAGGTATGGGGTGAGGATGCGGAACGATTACTGCAGGGCGGCGATCTGGGAGGGGCTGAAGAGGCGGCTGTAAAGGCTCTCCAGTTGTTTGGAAGTGAACCGGTATCCTTAAAGGTGCTGCGACACGTGGGCTCGCTAAAAGACCAGGGCTTTCAAATAAATCCATAATCATGAAGCATTGTGAAAGAATTGGAAAGGCGATTGGATTGACGGGCGGCCTCGGTTGCGGCAAAAGTGAAGTGGGCCGAATACTGCAGGAATGGGGGGTCCCAGTGTTGGATGCCGATCACGTGGCTCATCAGCAAATGGCAGTGGGATCCGTTACGTATGAACGCATTCGCTCAACATTCGGGGAGGGCATCCTGACCGCGACTGGAGAGATTGATCGGAGAAAGCTGGGGGCTCTTGTTTTTAGAGAGCGGAGCGAACTGAATAAATTAAATGAGCTGGTGCATCCACCTGTTCGGGCAGCATGGCAAAAATGGGTGGCAACGAACAGCGCTCAGCATAAAGCGGTAGCCGTCATTGTGCCGTTGCTTTTTGAAATTCACGATGAAGCCAGCTGGGATGTTATCTGGTGTGTGGCGGCTGATGCAGAGCACGTATGGGCGCGTCTTCGAAGGCGCGGTTGGAATGATGAGCATATTAAAGACCGGCTGGTTGCACAGTTGCCGTTGGAAGAAAAATGTAGAAGAGCTGATTTTGTCATACACAATAATGGAACCGTGAGAGAACTTGAGAACACCGTGCAGACAGGCCTCGCCCATCTGCATGAAAAATGGAAGGAAAAGTAATGGCTGAAGAAGAACAACAGAAAAAGCGGCGCGCCGGAAAGCCTCGCAAGAAAGCAGTAGATGCCCCCGTGATTGCACAGGAAACACAGGAAGCAGCACGCGAAGAGAGAGCGGGCGGAAATGAAGGGCCTGCTGATAGCTCGGGAGCGGATCAACCCGCCGTGAATAATCGCAAACAGCCGGCTGATAAAAGAGATTCAACCAATGAAGTGCACAGGGGTCCGCCTCTGAAATTATATGACCTGCAGCCAAAGTCGATTCTGGAATTAAAGGCCATTGCCATCGAAGCCGGTATCAAAGAAGTGGATGCTTTTCACAAGCATGAGCTCATTTTTGAGTTGCTCAAGACAAAGGGGCGCCAGGGTTGCCACATGGTCGGCCGCGGTGTTCTCGAAGTATTGGCGGACGGTTTCGGGTTCCTTCGATCCACCTTTTCTAAGTATCTTCCATGTCCTGAAGATATCTATGTTTCACCATCCCAAATCCGCCGCTTTGGTTTGAGAACCGGTGATCTTATCGAGGGTGATATTCGTCCACCAAAAGATAAAGAACGCTTTTTTGCACTGTTAAAAGTGACGAGAATCAATGAAGAAGAGCCGGAAAAAGCACACCGCAAGATTCCTTTTGAAAATCTGACACCTCTTTTTCCGGATGAGCGCCTCGTACTCGAGAGCGATCCCAAAAATGTCTCCATGCGTGTGATGGACATCTTGACGCCCATTGGCAAAGGCCAGCGCGGTCTCATTGTCGCTCCACCCAGAACGGGAAAAACAGTGCTCATGCAGCAAATTGCCAACAGTATTTCGGCCAATAATCCGGAGGCCAAGCAAATCATTCTGTTGATCGATGAGCGCCCTGAAGAGGTGACGGATATGGAGCGCAATACACAGGCCGAAGTGTTGAGTTCCACCTTTGATGAGCCGCCCGAGCGCCATGTGCAGGTCGCCGAAATTGTCATTGAAATGGCCAAACGCATGGTCGAACAGGGTCGGGATGTGATTATTCTGCTCGACAGTATTACGCGTCTGGCCCGTGCCTACAATACCCTGCAGCCCCACAGCGGAAAGATTTTATCCGGCGGGGTTGATGCAAATGCTCTGCACAAACCGAAGCGCTTTTTCGGCTCGGCCCGCAACATAGAGCACGGTGGCAGTCTGACGATCATTGCGACAGCCCTGGTGGATACCGGCAGCCGTATGGATGAGGTGATCTTTGAAGAATTCAAGGGCACAGGCAACATGGAGCTGGGACTGGATCGAACTCTGGTCGATAAACGCATATTCCCCGCTATCAACATCGAGCGTTCCGGTACGCGAAAAGAGGAGAATCTGCTCCATCCTGATGAATTGAGCAAAATCTGGATTTTGCGAAAGGCCCTCAAGGATGTACCCTCTGTGGAAGGTATGGAGTTGCTGATTAACAGGTTGAGAAAGACAAAAACCAATATTGAATTCCTGCTGTCACTGCAGGGGTAGGGAGTGGCATGCAGCCAGCAGGACGGAAGGATTGGTATCATGGGCCATCGGATTATCATGCCGTCTGGGCCGTCGTGGCCGTGCTGGTTTCGCTGGTTTTTCACGCTGGGGTGGTGACGTATTTCCCTGCTATTCCGGTTGGACGGATTCCCGACCTTCCGGAAAAAAGGGTGAGCGAATCCCTGCGGGTTGAAACAGTGCGCCGCGATCCTGTGTCAGTCCCCGATCGCCCCGCATCTTTCCGCCCTGAAAATCCGAGCCAACAGGTCGATGTCAGTCTGGAGGCTGAGTCGTTTGCCGAGGCTCTGGACCCATCGGTGCGCGATGCGTTGGAGGCTTCTATGATACCGTTGCAGGGGGCGTCGGAGGCCCTCGAAAAACCCGACATCCAGCCCCCGCTTTCCAGTTGGGATGCGCGGCAGGCCTTGATCAGTATTGATCAAAAACGCGTTCCCGACGCGTTTGCAGAAACGCGCCGGGTGATTCCCGCCATCCCTCGCAGTATCAGTCTGGATGATGTGGCCCTTCCCGTCCTACTATCAGAAAGAAACGTGCAGCCCGTGAAGGCGGCCCCTTTCGCCGAGATCGTGCCGGCCTCAAATGAGTCCGCTGATGAGTCCGTCGCCCGCCGACTATCCGAGCAGGAATTCATCCCAGCCATCCGGGATCGCATCACATCACTGGATGAAAAACCGCGCCAGGTTACGACTGTAGAGCCGGTGGAAGAACTGCTGGAAATAGCCTTATACACCTACACTTCGCCCTGGGAACCCGAGTCGCTGTACTTCCGCATTCAGGTGCAGCCGACAGATCGGCAAAGCATTGAGCCTCTGCCACGTGATGTGCTACTCATTCAGGATTGTTCGGAGAGTATGTCTCAAGCCAAGCTCGACAAGTGTAAAGTCGGACTGAAACATTTTATAGACAGTCTGGGCGAAGAGGACCGGTACGACATTATGGGCTTTCGCGAAACACCTTACCGCTGTTTTGACCGTTGGGCCGAGCATACGGCGTCGCACAGGGCTACGGCGGAATGGTTTATAGAGAGTATGGAATCCCGCGGTAATACAGACATTCTGGCATCATTAACAGGGTTGCTGGATTTACCCCGGGAAATGGGGCGCGCGGTTGTGACCGTCTGGGTCACCGATGGGCGTCCTACTATGGGAATGATGAATCATTCAAAAATTATCCAGACGTTTACGGAAATGAACCGCGGTAATATTTCGGTCTATGCTGTAGGCGGCGGAAAAAAAGTAAACAGCTTTCTGCTGGACCTGCTCAGTTACCAAAACCGCGGTGATTCGATTATCGTTAAGGATGAGGAGAACCTGCCCCAAGCGCTGGCGCAACTCGGCAGTCGCCTCCGCCGGCCGGTGCTGGCCGATCTGCGGTATCGGTTCACGGGGTTGCGCGAAAAGGAAATCTATCCGAAAAAACTAACCCACCTGTTCCTCGATCGGCCTCTGAATATATATGGAAAGACGTCGGAGACGGGTGAAGCCGCTTTTCAAATCGTGGGGCAGGCAGGCCCGCAATTTAAAGATATGGTTTTCTCTCTGGACTGGAATCAGGCCCTGCCCGGCGATGCCTCTATTCGCCGTGAATGGGCCGAGCATAAAGTATACGATCTCATCGGGCAGCATATTGCCGGAGAAGATGAGTATATGTTGAGAAAGATTCGCAGCTTAATTAAACAGTATAGCCTGGATATTCCCTATGGCCGCCTGTTGCCGCTCTGGTGACCCTTTTCGGGCCGATGTGCAGCCGAGGATTCAATCCGCGGGTTGAGCTTGACCCGCGCCATCCTCTTTTTTACTCTAGTTCGCTATTTGTCGAAGGTAGCCCGCTATGCGGGACCATGTGGTTGGAGATAATACTATGAATACAATAATTGAAAATACGGGCCCCTGTCGTAAGAAGTTGACGATTACCGTGCCGTCGGAGCAGGTAAAGAAAACATACGACGAAACCATGAAAGCCTATGCCGGCGCTGCTTCCATTCCGGGCTTCCGAAAGGGCAGGGCACCCATAGCCGTGATCAAAAAGAAATATGGAAAAGATGTTGAGCAGGATGTGAAAGATCATCTGACTCCGGAGGCCTATCATGAAGCGGTCCAGAAAGAGAACGTGGATGCGGTGAATATATTGAATCTGGAGGATGCCGTTTTGAATCCGGACCAGGACTATACGTTTACCGTTATAGTGGATGTTCCGCCCGAATTCAGTCTACCCAAGTATATGGGCCTGTCGCTGAAAAGCGAACGAGTGGACGTGAAAGAGGAAGACGTTCAAAAAGCGCGTCAGACAGTGCTCGAACAATACGCTTCATATGAGCCGGTAACTGACCGTCCTGTACAGGGTGGAGACGTGGTTCAAATTGACTACCGCGGAACGCTTGATGGTCAGCCGCTGGTCGACGATCCGGCTGCCAAACCCGTGGCCGAGGCTACAGATTTTTGGGTCGTTGCTGAGGAGGCAGCTTTTCTGCCCGGTTTCAGCCAAGAACTGGAAGGAATGAATATCGGAGACGAAAAGACATTTACCCTCAAGCTGGGTAAGGATTTTCACATTCGCTCGCTCGCCGGAAAGAAGCCCGAGTACCAAGTGACTGTAAAGGCTGTGCGCGAGAAAAAGATGCCAGAGCTGAATGATGAAATCCTGAAGGCCCTGCAGGTGTCTTCTGAAGAAGAATTTATGAAAAAGCTGGAGGAGAACCTCAAACAGTCGGCAGAAGATCGCGAAAACCGTCGATTGAAGGATGATATCTGTGAGACACTCATCTCCAAAACTAAAATGGATTTGCCGGAGTCGGTCGTCCAGATGGAAACACAGAATGTCGTTGAGGATGTGGTACAGCAGCATAGCCGCCAGGGGTTGAGCAAAGACCATATTGAATCACAGCGTGATTCGATTATGGAGATGGCGGGTAAGAGTGCCCGTGAGCGGGTAAAACTGCGTTACCTATTACACAAAATTGCGCAGGAAGAAAAGATCGCATCCAGCGAGGATGATCTCAATCAGTACCTAGTAACAAATTCAGCCTATTACGGCCTGCCCCCCGAAGCCTTTCGAAAAAATTTGGAAGAACGTAAGGCGCTCGACAATGTGCGCGAAAATCTGACGCTCAATAAGACATTGGATTTTCTTTTGGAAAAGGCCCAGATTAAGGTAAAATAGCAGACGAAATCAGGAGGATTTATGACGGCAGAAAAATCGCAGATACTCGTGCCCATGGTAGTGGAAAAGACGGGCCAGGGAGAGCGCGCGTATGACATATTCTCGCGCCTCTTAAAAGAGCGCATTATCTTTATTGGCACCGCCATCACAGACGAAGTGAGCAACTTGATTATTGCGCAGTTGCTTTTTCTGCAGAGTGAAGATGGTGGTAAAGACATACACTTGTACATCAACTCACCGGGAGGATCGGTGACGGCGGGGTTGGCTATGTACGACACGATGCAGTTTCTGACATGTGATGTGCGTACGTATTGTGTAGGTCAGGCGGCCAGTATGGGGGCCGTATTACTGGCTGCCGGCGCGCCGAAAAAGCGGTTTGCATTACCCAACGCCCGCATTATGGTTCACCAGCCCTGGGGAGGTGTCCAAGGCCAGGCCAGCGATATCAGTATTCAGGCAAAAGAGATTTTACGTTTACGTGATCGGCTGAATGGCATCCTCTCTTACCATACCGGTAAGACGTTGAAGGCTATTGAAAAAGATACCGACCGTGATTTTTTTATGTCTGCGGATGAGGCAATGAAATACGGTCTGGTAGACGAGGTGATTGTCAACCGTGAAGAGATAGATACAAAGAAAAAGTCAAAATAATGAGTACATCAGATAAAGTATGTTCATTTTGCGGCCGCAGCTCTGAAGAAGTAGAGCAGATGGTGGCCGGGCCCGGTGTTCACATTTGTAATGAATGCGTGGAGCTGTGTCAGACGCTTGTTTCAGATAAGTGTGTCAATAGGATGAGTGATGAGATTCCGTCCGCTGAATCCATTTATGTACCCAGGCCCCACGAAATAAAAGAACATCTGGACGCACACGTAGTAGGGCAGGAACGGGCCAAAAAAGTGCTGGCAGTGGCTGTTCACAACCACTATAAACGCATCTCTGTGGCGCCTTCGTTTGCAGGTAAGTATGCCGATGTCGAAATAGAAAAGAGTAATATTCTGCTGATTGGGCCCACAGGCAGCGGTAAAACCCTGTTAGCCAAAACATTAGCCAATTACCTCGATGTGCCTTTTAGTATTGCGGACGCAACCAACCTGACAGAGGCCGGATATGTTGGTGAAGATGTCGAGAATATATTGCTGCGACTTCTGCAGGCAGCGGACTATGATGTCAAAAAAGCGGAGCGCGGTATTATCTATATAGATGAGATCGACAAGGTGGGCCGAAAGACGGAAAATGTGTCGATCACCCGCGATGTGTCCGGTGAGGGTGTGCAACAGGCCCTGCTAAAAATACTGGAAGGTACCGTGGCTAATATTCCGCCTAAAGGCGGCCGTAAACACCCGCAGCAGGAATACATACAGATGAATACAGAACATATTCTGTTTATCTGCGGCGGTGCATTTGTGGGGTTGCAGGATATCGTCAATAGCCGTAACCGCAAAGCGATTGGTTATCACAGCGCAGAAGACACTGATTTCAGCCTAAACGAACTCAATATAGAGTCGCAGGATCTGCTTAAGTATGGCCTCATACCTGAATTTATCGGACGCCTTCCCATTATTGCTTCACTATTGGAACTGACAGAAGAAGACTTGGTGCGCATTCTGGTTGAGCCCCGTAATGCCATGGTAAAGCAGTATGCTAAATTAATGGCCATGGAGGGGGTGGATCTCAGCTTTGAGGATGACGCCCTGACAGAACTGGCCCGCCTGGCGATCAAAAAAAATACCGGAGCACGAGGGCTGCGCGCGATTCTCGAGCATGTAATGCTGGACCTGATGTATGAGATTCCTTTGAAAAGAGGTGTTTCAGAATACTGTATAACGTCTGATTTGATTGATGCTCACTGTACGTCTCTGCTGAAGCAGAAAAAACGAAAAACGGCGTGATAGCATTGAAGACTGTGCCCCTTATCAAATACCTGCTGCTGATCTCGCTTCTGGGGCCACAGAGAGTGTCGGCCAGGGAAGTTGAATTGACGTTGCTCCATACGGCTGATCTGCGAGGCAGCCTGTTTTCATCCGTTACTTCCTACAAAGCCGGCGGCGACGGCGGCCTTTCACGTTTGGCTCAGGCTGTTGAAGAGGTGCGGCGTGCCCGGGATCATGTCTTATTGCTGGATTCCGGCGATTTTCTATTCGGCAGTCCGGAGAGTGAAATGACGGCAGGGCGCTGTATGGCGGATGCATTTGCTTTGCTTGAGTTCGATGCCTGTACGTTGGGAGAAATGGATTTTCGCCACGGCATTGATCCCATCAGGTCCTTTGAACAGCATAGCGGGGTGCCGGTCATCGCCGCCAATATCAGGCAGCGCGGAACGAAGGAGTGCTTTCCCGATCAGCGGGGATACCTTCTACTTTCGCGTGCAGATGTCACGGTGGCCGTTATCGGTATAGCTCAACCCGGCATTGCCTCATATGTGCTCCCCGAGCATTACAGCACCTTGCGATGTACGGATGCGGTAAGCGCGATTGCCAATGTGTTGCCCTCGGTTCAGAGCCACCAGCCCGACATTATCGTTGTATTGGTTCATGATGGTTACGATGTGTCGGTAAGTGAAATTGAAACTATTGCCCGCCGTTTTCCGGAGGTGGATGTTATTATCGGTGGTCATAGCATGAAAAAAGTGAAAAGCGTTCTACTGACCGATAAGATGCTCTACACCCAGGCCGGCTCCTATGGGCTCTTTCTCGGCCGGGTCGATCTTACGTACGATACCCTTAAGCGCGAGGTTATTCGCCGCGAAGGGAGAATGGATTATATTCACAAAGGGATTCGCGAACAGGGCGCTTTTACAAATGCATTTGCCTCATTGCGGCAAAAACGCAGTGAATGGTTGGAGCGCGAATGGAGGTCGGAGGCTTTTGCGGGATTGGCTGTTGATGATGCACTGCCGGAGATAATGTGCAAAGAAACCGGTGCCGACATCGCGCTGTGGTCCGGCTCTACGCGCCTGCAGAAAATGCCTGCCGTATGGAGTGAAAGAGATCTCTGGCGTGCCGTGCCCTACAATGAACAGCTCATCACGGTGGAACTGGGTAAAGAAGAATTGGTCTCCCTGTTAAGCAAAGGGGCCGATTTAAATAATGGCCGCGTTCCCTGGAAGATGTCCGGTCTGCGCTACTCACTGGAAGAGACCGCCCGCGGCCATCAGTGTACAGAACTGCTGATAGCTGGCGAAAATGCGCATGGCCGTAAAAAATACAGAGTAGTAATGGATGCTTTTACCGGTATGTCAGCGGGCGGGCGTTATCCTTTCATCAGAACAATGGTGTTGCGGGAGCGGGCAAAGCTGGATAGTTGGCCAGAGCGCCTGCGGGATCTCCTGAGAAAAAAGGTTTTACCGGTCGTGCATGATGAGTAAGGCAGCCCTTATAGCAGCCGTACTGTTTGCTTTTGTTCTGCCCTTGTGGATTGGGTTGGCGGAAGCGGCCCTGTTTGCTGTGCTGGCGGTCAGTCTTGTTGATTTTGTTCGCCGCCCCACGCCCCGCCCTGTATCGCTTCACATCTGCCTGCCCGCCCTTATCTTCGTATTGATAGCCGTATCTGTTTCACTGCTCGGTCCTCGCAGAGCCATCAGTTTGGCACGGTTTCACAAACTTCTTTTTCCTTTCTTTATATTGGCGCTGCCCATGTGGTTTACACCGAGCGCCGAAACAAACCGGCCGGTCAGTCGTCTGCTGCTCTGGTTGGCCGCCGGCATTGCCTTGCGTGGACTTTACGATGTTTTCAGGGTGCCATATGAACTTTCGCAGGGAGTCGCGTTATTTGATACGGGTACTATGCGGGATCCCCAATTTTATGCGGCGGGCCTGCTCTTAATGGCAGGCCTGAAATCGGCGGGTTTTTTTAACGGTCACGGATGGCGTTTTATCGGTTTGCTGCTGCCCATCGCAGCGGGACTCGTCCTGCATTTTAAACGCGGCGCGTGGTTTTCGTTTATGGTCTGCATACTGTTGTGGGCCCTGCTTAAGAAAAAATTCTTGGCAGTTGGTGTTATCCTGATCATCGGTATTCTTTTCATTATGCTGCCCCAGGTGCGCACGAGACTGGAAGCGCTACCCGAAGAATGGACCGAAATGCAGGGAGGGCGGGGGGCCTTATGGTTTAAGATTGCCCCCCAGCTCATACCGCAGCACCCATGGGGGGTGGGCTGGTGCGCAGTTGAGCACGAGGACCTGACGGGCTATGCCAAGGCGCTCCAGCCCAATTTAAATCATTTACACAACAATATACTGCAGTTGGCTCTGGAGCTGGGCTGGCTGGCACCGTTCGTTTGGATAGGGTGGATGCTCTCTGTTTTGTGGTGTGCGTGGCGACGTTACAGTGCTCTGAAAAAGATAAAAGAACCTTCCGCTGATATAGTGCTTGGTCTGTTCATGGCCCTGCTTTCATTACTGCTTATAGGTGTTGTTGAATATAACTTTGGGGATACGGAAATCATGATGTTTTACAGTCTGTTGATAGCTGTAATACATGTGTATGTGGTGCCACAGAATGGCCCCGCTGACCACGCGTTCCTGTCCCGTCAAAGATAGCCGAGTCTTTTTCGAAGATCGCGGACGCGATCGGAGTTGTCAATGATAGATGCCAAACGCTGATGTTCGCATGTTAGCGGACGCGGTTTTTGCACGGACAGCGTTTTGATATTGTCGCTGCCATCATCTTGACCCCATTTCCACTTGTAGTTTTCCGGGGGCGGGTAGCAGTCGACGCCTTCAGTTTGAGATGAACCAATAAATGAGAACAGACGTTTTGTTTCTTTGATGGGGTCCTGCAAAATATCTTCATAGCGGACCCGAATGGTCAAATCAGATGATTCAGCCTCTGTTTCCAGCAGATTTTCATAGATGCCGCACCAATAGCTCTCAGCAATGAAGCGATTTCCCATGAGGCGGAGTTTTTTTTCCCAGCTTCTGAACAGCATTCTGCGTACGGATGCTGCTGTAGGATAGGCATCTCTCACCAGTAGAATGCGCCTGATGCCAGGGCAGGGGGGGATGCGCGGATAGCTGTGCAGCTCGTTGAACCAGCCGGGGCGCTTGAGAACCACAATACGCTCCGGACTCAGGGCTCCTATTCGGTCAAGAGCCTGTTCGCCTTCAAACATCTGAAAATTGACTTCCGGCAGGTTGGACACATCCGGTGCAGAAGCCAGCAGTGCCTTAACCATGGTGGACCCCGCGCGCATGGTTGAGAGAACCAGTACGATCGTTTTAGCACTTAGATCATTCATAACGCAATCGACGATATAGTGAAAAGTGTAAAAAAACACGAGAAACCGCAATAATATCTTATGTAGTCAGACCTGAACCCCAGCCCCATGTGGACCCCTGTTTCTACTTTCTTGACACAGCGGCTCAGGTTGCCGACAATCGCCGTGCAGTACATCCCGTGGGTGCAGTAATTTTGGTTCCGTTGGGACAGTAGAGATAATTGATAAATGAGTGATCAAAAACCAACCCCCATAATCGACATTGAAGAAGATTCCGCCGTCCAAGGATTTGTGCACTATCTGAAGGTGGAAAAAAATGCTTCTCCACACACGTTGTCCAATTATCTAATGGATATGAGACAGTTCGCTGCTCTCTGTTGGCCGGAGCAGGATACGCCGCCATTCCGATGGGACGAGGTTGATCGCTTTGCCGCCCGTCGTTTTCTGGTGTATTTCCAGAAAGCGGGCTGTCAGGCCACCACGACCAGCCGCAAACTGTCCAGCCTGCGTTCGTTTTACCGCTATCTGCTACGCGAGGGAGTTATGGATCAGAATCCTTTTACCGGGTTGCAACTGCCAAAAAAAGACCGAAAACTGCCCGATGTAATGACGATCGGCGAAGTGAACAGGTTGCTTGAATCTCCCGCCGGCATGGCGAAGGAGGAGGGGGGCGGATCGTCACGTCCCGCCTGGCAGGCCTATGCCTTGAAACGGGATGAGGCCATTCTTGAAATACTATACAGCACGGGAGTGCGCATCGCTGAATTGGCCGGCATGAGGGAAAAGGATATCGATGTGTTATCGGGTTGTGTCAAAGTGTACGGAAAGGGCCGTAAAGAGCGCCTCTGCCTGTTGGGAAGCCGTGCTGTAACAGCGTTGCAGGAATGTACGGAAGCGCGGGATTATTGGCTCGAGGCAGAAGGTCTCCGCCGTCCGCCGGGCATGCTTTTTCTGAACAAGCACGGCGGGGCTCTGACGGCCAGATCCATGGAACGCATGATGAAAAAATATGTAACCTATTGCGGCTTGAGGGCCAGCCTGACGCCCCATGCTCTTCGCCACAGTTTTGCGACGCATTTGCTGGATGCGGGGGCTGATTTGCGCAGTGTTCAGGAGCTTCTGGGTCATGCCAGCCTCTCGACCACTCAAATTTATACGCACGTCTCCATTGAACGACTTAAAGAGGTTTATGAACAGGCCCACCCGAGGGCTTGATGAGGGTTGGCTTATGTCATTTAAAGGGAGACGTTGGTGTTTTGCATACCGTAAGCGAATAGTGTTTCCATTTGAAATGCACCGTTGCCCTGCCTGCCGTACTTTTTGAAAGCTCGAGTACGTGAATATACGCTCACCTTCAAAAAACGCAGGCACTAGCCTGACCCCGTCGCTCCGGCAAAATAAGAACCTGCGATTATGAAACGAGATGAACAATTCTGTACAAATGGAAGGGTCTTCCTCTGAATCTGTGGGTCGAGAGATGCGCCTGTGCCCTTGATCGAGCAAGGGAGATAGGTGTGTACGAGTACGTTATTTGCGATCCTGACCTGTTATCGTTTCTCCAAACTTCGTTCCCACGCCACAAATCCGATGGCCCCTCGGTACACCCTCAGGTCTTCATCGTCGAACTGTGATCTCATCATCGAATCCCGTACTCGTACACCCCAATCTCTCCCTATCCATGCCCAGAAAATCTCGCTACGAGATATTTTCGACCCTTCGATCCGCTATTTTCCAACATTTCCAGCAAAGTACAAGACATCCTCAATCTGCCAAGTCTCTTTTTACGCACAGATTCTACGGAAGACCCAAATGGAAAGACAACGGCAGGAAACAACTGTTTTTCATAGCATCCACGCACAAAATTTGGTTCGATGTGCCGATGATCTGGTTTGTGTACAACATTCTTTTTTCCATAGCATTTATTTTGATGCTTCCGTATTTTTTTCTACGCATGCGCCGCCGCGGGGGATACCGCAGGCATTTCATGCAACGCCTCGGCTGCTATACACCCGATGTGAAGCGAAAGCTGCAGCAGCCCGGCCGAATATGGATGCACGCCGTCAGCGTCGGGGAGGTTTTTGTGGCTTTGCGTTTTATGGAGGAATTTCGTGCCCATGATCCCAGTTGCCGCTTCGTTCTCACTGTAACCACCTCTACAGGTCACCAGGTTGCTGAAAAATATCTTCAGGAATCGGATGTGCTGCTCTATTTTCCAGTCGATTTTCCTCCCATAATGAATAAGGTCCTTTGCCTGATCAAACCCGGCTGTGTTTTACTGGTTGAAACAGAGCTGTGGCCCAATCTCATTCGCCTTGCGCGAAAGCGCGGTATACCGGTCTACCTCGTAAATGGTCGCCTGTCCGAGAGATCCTATAAAGGGTACAGGAAGACGGGCCTCTTTGTCCGGGCAACATTGCGTCAACTAAACCGTTTATTTATCCAAGATGCCGCAGCCGCCGAGCGGTTCAGGGCCTTGGGCGCCTTGCCGGAGAGTGTACATGTAATGGGTAGTGCCAAATATGATACAGCCGTTCCGGCCGCCGCGGCTGAACAGTATGCCGCAGCCGTACTGGCGCCGCTGAATTGGCCGCCGGAAGCCCGCTTGATCGTGGCCGGTTCAACCTGGCCGGGTGAAGAGGCAGCCATGTGTAGCATCTATAAAACGCTGCGTTCTAAAGGGATGACGGTTCGCCTGATCATTGCGCCCCGCCATGTTGAGCGCTCACATGAGGTGATTGCAGCCCTTGAGTGCTCCGGGTTGTCATACGTCCGGCGCAGTGAGCAGCAGATTTCAACGGATGGCAGTCATGACGTCCTCTTACTGGATACCACAGGGGAACTGAAATATCTCTATCCCTGCGCCGCTGTGACTTTTATAGGAAAAAGCCTGACGCAGCACGGAGGGCAGAATCCGCTCGAGGCGGCCGTGTATGGAAAGCCCGTTGTCGTGGGGCCGCACATGGAGAACTTTCCCGTCATTGTGAACGAAATGTGCTCCTCCGGGGGACTTATTATGGTGCGTGACGAGCAGGAGGCCGGTGTGGTTATAGCCGATTTACTGGAGAATGAAGAGATGCGGGAAGAAATAGGCCGCAAGGCCCGGGATACGATCAAAAGAAAAGCCGGAGCTGTAAACGAAACGGTATCGCAGATAAGGGCTGATGGGTGTTAACAAATTAGCTCCTTAATCGAAGTTTGTTTGAGTAAATGAGTCGAACAGAGTGCATGGCGTATAGCCAATTCCAAGCGTTGTAAGTGTTCAGAGTTCAGGAAAGAGAACCTGTTGCCTTGTCCCTGATCCTGCCCGAACTGAACGCTGAACAGCTGAACTCTCGCACCACAGAAAACGCTGAACACGCAAAACGCCATTTCACACGGAAACTAATTTCAACTATTCTTGGCTAGTGCTATGATCCTATATCCGGTATTCAAAATGTAGCAAGCGGCGTAAGTTCTTATGAATAAGGAGTTAGTTGATTGTATAGCTTTCACCTGTTG
>CAYXEW010000018.1:0-33089 GCA_964464115.1 uncultured Verrucomicrobiota bacterium | reverse complement strand
CACCCCGAATTGAAGAACTACAGAAAAAATGTGGGGCAGACCTTTGAGCAAAACTTGCGGAAAAAAGGTGTTTTTGCCCGCGAATAGCGAAAGACGGGCTAAGCCGGCCTGAAGGCATACGTATCCATGTAACCCTATATTCGGCCGTTGGAAAGTTTGCCGTGGGTCTTGAATCAAATCAGGTGCGGTAGAATAGCCAACCCGCATTCGGGTTGAAATGCTGAAAACCTTCTCTGTATTTATAGCCTCTTTGTATTTTACTGGTACCCTTTTTCAGCATTTCAACTGCCGGAGGTTAACAACAGTGCGCTGGCCGACCGCTGTGGCGGTCTTTTTTACTCTCTCTACTATCATTTTTCTTCCTATTCTTGCCCACCCTTACTCTTTCTCAGTTTGGTGTCTCAATCACATTGGCAAGAAGGGGAACGGGGAAAGACGGGTTCGATTCACTCCTTCAATAACGGATATAGTTGAAGGCGTGGCTTGTATCTGTGAAGATACATTGATTAGAGTTAAAAACATGAAGTGTTTAGTGATAGGAGATGGCGGGTGGGGGTCAGCCCTAGCTGTGCTGCTGGACAGAAATGGCCACGACGTTTGTGTCTGGGGACCTTTCGCTGACATCATCAATGAAATTGGGAAAACAAAGGAAAATCGAAAATTTCTTCCCGGTATTGAATTGTCCGATCGCATTCAATGGACCGCCGATGACCGCGAGGCGGCGGGCGACAAAGAACTCGTCATCATCGCCGTTCCATCGCAGTTCTATCGCGATGTACTGTCCCGCTTCAGGGGCCTGATTACGGCGAGCCATACGGTCATCAGCGTTACCAAGGGCTTTGATGATCAGACCCTCTCAACGATGTCTGCGATTGCCGGACCACTGCTCGAGCATCCATGTATTGCGGCACTGTCGGGGCCTAGTTTTGCAGAAGAAGTAGCAAAAAATATGCCGACGGCAGTGGTTATTGCCTGTCCCGAAGACGAGCGGGCTGAGCTGGCTCAGAAGTGTTTCTCTAATGACTCGTTTCGCGCCTACACCTCGAAAGATGTCTGCGGCACCGAGCTCGGAGGGGCTTTGAAAAATGTGATCGCCATAGCAGCCGGGGTCAGCGACGGCATCGGGTTTGGATACAATGCCAAAGCGGCACTCATCACAAGGGGTCTCGCCGAAATAACCAGACTGGGTTGTACTCTCGGAGCAAAACGGGAAACGTTTTCCGGGTTGAGCGGCATGGGCGACCTTATCCTTACCTGTACTGGTACATTGAGCAGAAACCGCCATGTCGGTGAACAGCTTGGTAAAGGCCAGCGCATGGACTCGATACTGAGCGACATGGTTCAAGTCGCAGAAGGTGTCAGGACGTGCCGGCTGGCTAAAAGGCTGGGCCTGAATCAGGGCGTCGCAACGCCGGTTATCGATGAAGTGTACGCCCTCTGTTATGAAAACAAAGACCCCATGCAGGCCGTCGCATCCTTACTCGGACGCCACCTGAAACCCGAGGCCGAATAAGACGGCCCAGACGTGTGTTTACAGTTGATCGGGGCCCCACCGCTTCTCAACAGTTTGAAGGCACTTTTTCCGAGTTCTGACCGCCGATGTGAAATTGGGTATATCGGTGTTAAAGACTTCGCATGTTGTCGTGCCACACACCATTTGCACTGTTGGATCTGTCTTTACAGGGACGCTCTCCGGTGGCTCGGGGGTGACACACGCACGCCTGTGTGGTATAGATAGCATGATGGATATTACATTTCTCGGAACAGGAACATCGCACGGCATCCCCATGATAGGATGCGAGTGCCCGGTATGTCTGTCGACAAATCCTAAAAATAAACGAAAGCGAAGCAGCCTCAGAATCAAGAACGGACACTCCTGCATTATCATCGACCTGTCGCCGGACCTCCGCACACAGGCGCTCGAGTACGGTATCCGTGACGTTCAGGCGGTACTTATTACGCACCCCCATGCCGACCATATATTCGGTTTTGATGACCTCAGGCTCTACGGTCAACGGCAGCGGCAATCAATTCCGATTTTCGGATCGCCGGAAACGGTCCGGTATATGCAAGAGGTCTTTCGATACGCTCTCGATAAACCCCGGTACGGAACCACGACCCCTCGCGTCGACTTCAGACCTGTAGAAGATACCTTTCAAGTGGGTGGAACCACTGTCACCCCCCTAGATGTGGAGCATGGATCATGCCGCACCTACGGTTATCTAATAACGTGTGAGAATAAGCGCCTCGGATACTTCCCCGACTGCAAACAGATGCCCGAGAAAACGATCCGGGCTTTACACAACCTGGATGTGATGATTCTAGACGGCTTGCGGCACACGCCCCACCCTACACACCTGAGCCTGGAGGAGTCGCTTGGACTGTTAAAACGAATTGATGCGGGACAGTCATACATCACTCACCTCTGCCATGATCTGGAGCATGAAGAAACGCAAAAGTCATTGCCCGACGGCTGCTTTGTCCCCTATGATGGGTTGGTCGTTTCGATATAAAAAAACGGATTCCTGTTATTCATGAGTATAAAACCAAAAACAATATGGCTGCTCACGGTTATGGGCCTGAGCCTTTTTCGGGTGCCCCAGGCGGCGGGACAGCCGAATCAAGTCGTCGTGCTGGCCAATGAAAAGAGTGAGGCTTCCCTGGCGCTGGCGCGCTATTACATGAACGTACGGCAGATACCGGAAGAAAATCTGTGCCTGATTCAGACGTCGACGAAAGAGACCATATCCCGACGACAGTACGAGCGCGACATCCGGGACCCGCTGCTTTCTTTTTTGAAAGAACATGCGCACATACAACAGTCACATGAAAGCAGCGGTGTCGGGCCGGGGGATACCGGGCCGGTAACCCGGCACTCAGCAATTCAGTATCTGGTGCCGGTCTTCGGCGTGCCGGTTCACATTCGGGGACCGCTCATCGAAGGCGCGGCTGCCAACACGATGCGCGAGCCGGGTCTGAAAACCGAAGCCTCTGTTGATACCGAGCTGGCGACATTGCTAATGCGTTCACAGGCATCGCTGGCTGGACCGTGGCAGAACCCCTATTATCTTTTTCTGAATATTCCGGAAGCGGATGAACACAACTCTTTCCTGCTCTTTACAAGCAGACTCGACGGCCCGGATCCGGATATTGCCAGGCTACGCCTGGATGACCTGTTATTCGCCGAGCGCTACGGCTGGCTCGGGCGAGCATTCCTTGACGCGCGCGGTGTTAAAGGGAATTACGAACAGGGAGACTACTGGATACTCGAGGCCGGTCATCGCCTGCAGCGTGAAGGGTTTGAATGCGTTTTCGACACGCAGACCCCTCTGTGGGGAAAGAGCTTTCCCATGGAAGATGCCGCCGTTTATCTCGGTTGGTATTACAAACATATGGTCGGGCCATTTGAACGCCCCGACTCTGTTTTCAGCCGGGGGGCTCTGGGTTATCATATTCACTCTGCCAGCGCTGAAAAAATCAGAACGCGCGAACAGTTCTGGACCGGCCCCCTGCTCCACAAAGGTGCGGCTGTCAGTGCCGGCGCAACGGCTGAACCCTTTCTGCATCTAACGCCCAACCTCGCTATACTGACGGACCGTCTCTGCCGCGGTTATAACTGGGGGCAAAGCATGTATATGGCCCTGCCGGCCTTATCGTGGCAGAATACAGTCATCGGCGACCCCCTCTTTAAGCCGTTTAAACATTCACTCGACGAACAGATTGCCCTGGCTGAAAAGGACGGAATCGAAGAGGTGGCCTGGGCTCATGCACGCAAGATAAACCGGCTCCTTCGCAAGGGGTTCTTTCTCGAAGCCATGCAATACGGCCGCAGTAAACTGAAAACACACCCCCACCCGGTGCTGCACGAAAAAATGGGCGATCTTTATGCAATGAACGGCATTTTGAAAGATGCAGATGAACAGTACAGGAAGGCGCTGCAGCTCAGCGATACAGATGCAACAGCAGCCCGGGTCGGTTTGCGGCTTATGAATGTGTACAAAGCCCAGGACCGCACGGCACAGGCGTTCGAACTGCGTCGGCAGCTACAACAGCAAATCACGGATCCCGCACTCCGCCTCTGGCTGGATAGGGCTGGAACGCCATGACCCTGTTTGATACCCATGTCCATTTCGATGACTTTAATGAAAGCGGAACGCTCACTGAAGTGCTGCAACGCGCACAGAAGAACGGCGTAAAGCAAATGCTGGCGATAGGCGGAACGCCATCTGCCAATCGCCTAACACTCCAACTCGCCGAGCGGTATCCGGCAATGCTGCATGCGGCGGTGGGAATGGACCGGGAAATGATGAACCAGTCCTTTGACATGAAGGTATTGATGGATGAAGCCGGCGAGTCGTGTGTGAAAGCGATCGGAGAATGCGGTCTCGACTACTACTATCATCCTAACGATCGCGCATTGCAAAAAATACTTTTTGAGAAAATGATAGAGCTGGCCCTGCACGTAAAAAAGCCACTGATTGTTCACAGCCGCGATGCAGATGATGATACAGCAGATATGCTGGCTCATTATGCTTCGGAAAGTGAACTGTCTAACGGCTGTGGTGTGCTCCACTGTTTTACCGGAGACCAGTCTTTTGCACGAACAATCCTAGACCTGAACATGTTCATCAGCTTCAGCGGCATCGTAACATTTAAGAATGCGGATGCGTTGAGATCCATTGTGCAGTACGTCCCTATGGAACGAATGCTGATTGAAACCGACTCCCCCTACCTCGCCCCGGTCCCGATGCGGGGTAAAAAGAATGAACCTGCTTTCGTTAAACACGTAGCAGAAATCATAGGAACGTTGAAAGGCCTGGTTCCCGAAGACGTGGCCTCCCTCACGACGGACAATGCCAAACAGCTCTTTGATGTTCCACAGGATTGCACGGACCTGGATGGGCCGGATGAATCGCCGGATTCGGTCTAAAAAAGGCCGAGCTGATCGTCTCTTTTAAACTGTATAAAGCGGTATTCAGGCTTTCTGCTGAAGCTGATAATATCGGGCACAGTTGTCCTGCGATTTTCTTTTTTCATCAGTTCTATCAAATGCAGAAACACCATGCCGCACAGTGCTGCGTCGTCTTCAGCCCGATGAAACCGTCCCGGCGGAATTTCAAAAAACCTGACTAACGCGCTAAGGCGGTAGGTTGGAAGACCCGGCACCACTTCGCGGGCCAGGCCGCATGAATCAATGATGGCCCCGGGTGGTCCGGACATTTCTGCCCACCTGTATTCTTTTTCGAGAAAAGAAAAGTCAAACTTGGCATTGTGAGCTATGAGGGGCATCTCACCACAAAAATCTGCAAACGGTTTGAGTACGTCCCCAATCAGCGGTTTGCCTTCAACCATAGACGTGGAAATGCCGCTCACCTTTTCCGCTTCAAGGGGTACAGGGCACTGAGGATCAACCAACATGCAATAGGACCCGTTCGGGGCGCCCTCCGAAAATTTGACCGCACCTATTTCCACAATTCTGTCGGCACCGGGAGTCGTGCCGGTCGTTTCCAAATCAAAAGCTACAAAATCCATGTATTGATTACTAATACAGATTGCGTCTTCTTTCAAGACTCGCGAAGCATGAATATGGCCGTGCGATTGGAACAGATAAACCGCGATCGGGCTCTTTTGGAAAACGAAAGATCAGGTGAAGGGCCGAAACCAAGAAATATCGGCACTATTCCTCAGCTGGCTTTATTCATGCGTTCAAAATGCTTTAGCTGCACAGCGCCGAGGGCGCTTAACGCCCAAATCTGTGAATTAAGAGATTTCCTGAGTGTCCGGCCGATTGGGCAGATAGCGAAAGTAGAGAAACAGGTCAAAAGCCACCAGACATAAATTAAGCATGTACAGGAAAATAATCCAGTCCATGGAGTAGAGCAATTTATGCACAACACCACACGCATAGCCGACACATAGAATCTCCATGAAGAGAGGACTCTTCCCCACTACGACTTTAGTGCGTAGCGATTTCGCGATTGATATGGGCCAACTGATCCCAAAACAGATTAACATGGCTGCTTCAAATACACTCATTTTGCAAACTCCCACTGTTCGTTAATGTATTGCTTATCATGCCGGTAAGACCCCTTAAACACAATGATAAATATTATCATCCCGGGGTTTTCATATGGGCATACAGCCTGTATAGTTATGCGTTTCAAAAGACAGCTTATGCTAGAAGACTTACAGAATAAACGCGTCTTTGTGACGGGCTCCTCATCCGGCATCGGAGCAGGCATCGCCGCCGCTTTCGCACAATGCGGGGCGCGCGTCGGCATTCATTGCAGCCGCAGGGAGGAACAGGGGCTTGAAGTGGCAGCGCGCCTGAGTGAGCGGGCGAGCGGCGTCACGTTTGTGCAAGGCGATCTGAGCCTGGATGAAGACAACCAGCGTATTCTCAATCATTTAATAAAGACGTGGGGCGGCATCGACATCCTTGTCAACAATGCCGGAACGGTCACCAAAAAAAGTATTTTTGAAACGTCGCAAGAGCTCTGGGATTATACAATGAACGTCAATCTGAGGGCGCCGTTTTTACTGTCCAAATGGTTTGCCCAACAAATGATCAGCGATGGCGTCAGCGGCTCCATCATCCATATCTCCAGCATTCACGGCGGCAAGAGCGTGGAGTATTTCAGTGCCTATGCCGCCTCCAAGGCGGCCCTCAACATGCTGACAGAGGTCCAGGCGCTCGAGTGGGGCCCCAGCGGTATAAGGGTCAATGCAATCGCCCCCGGCGTAACACAGGTGGAGCGAAACGCCGAACAGCTGGAAAAACAGCGGAACCAGTGGATGCCGCACATCCCGCTGCAGCGCTTTGGCCATACGGATTCCATTGCACAACTGGCCCTGTTTCTCGCCAGCGAGGCCGCCGGCTGGACAACGGGCCAAGTATATACCTGCGATGGCGGCATGAGTATCCGCGGCAATTTTCCACGACGCCAAGCTGATGAGTTGGAATGAAAACGCTGACTGCTGTTTTTATTTTTAGCGTTATCACTGCGGTGTATTGGGGCGCGGTGGATAACGATTTTGTCAATGTGGATGACGGGCAATTCGTCTACAACAACCCGCACATTAAATCGCTCACACCGTATAATCTGAAAAAACTGACGGGCATCTACATTTATTGGATGCCGGCCACCTGGCTGTCGCACAGCATCACGTACCAGTTTTCGGGGCTGAACCCGGCTGGCCATCATCTCGTCAATGTGCTGTTGCATGCGGCCAACGGGCTGTTGTTATTTTTTCTTTTCCTCGACTTATACCATACCTATAAAAAAAATCCGCCGGTGAAACCTTTTACCGTAACGATGACCGCGGCAGGGGTCGCGCTGCTCTGGGCTCTGCACCCTCTGCGCGTTGAAGCCGTCGCATGGGTAGCCGAGCGAAAAGAAGTGCTGTGCACCCTGTTTATGATTCCGGCACTCATGTTCTATCTGCGGGCCCGGCGAGGAACATTTAACTGGTCTTTCTATATGTTGAGTCTGCTCATGCATGTGCTGGCTCTATCCTCCAAACCCATGGCCATGACATTGCCCGGCGTTCTCCTGTTACTCGACGTCTGGCCGCTCAAGCGTATAACCAAGCTGACAGATTATCGAAAACTTGCCCGGCTCTGCGTGGAGAAAACCCCCTTCATCGTGGCCAGCATGGCGATTGCCCTGATCAGTATCCAGTCTGAACAATCTATCGATGAACTCGCCAGCCCGGCCATGCTCGATTTCGGGCAACGGCTCCTCCATGCCGTACGCAGCCTTTCATTCTACATTGAAAAAACAATATGGCCGGGAACAATGGTGCTCTATTACCCCGTTGAATTATATGCCATTACCTCCCCTCCGGTTCTATTCAGCCTGTTCGTCATCTCGCTCGCAGCGGCATGGTCGGCTTACCGGTGGGTCTTTTTGAAAAAGTTCGGGTTTGCCGTCACCTTCGGCTTCTATTTTATAACGGTCTTCCCCGTGCTCGGCCTGCTTAAAGTGGGCAATCAAATACGAACGGATCACTGGGCCTATGTACCGACGATCGGTTTTTACCTGGCGCTGGGCATTGCCTTCATCAAACTGTTGAGCCAGCTTTCAAGTGCACACCGTCGAAAGGTAGCCCGCGGAATGGCCGTGGCCATCGTTCTGACAACCGGCATCATGAGTTACAGTTCCATCAGGCAAATTGAAATGTGGGCGGATTCTAAATCCCTGTGGACCGCCAACATTGAGGCCTATCCGCGAAGAGTTGCTGTGGCACACAGCAACCTGGGCAACGTAGTGCCGCCCGAACAGGCCAAGCAGCATTACAAGACCGCGATCAGCCTCGATCCTGAAAGAGCGGTTGTACCGAGGAACAACCTAGGCACGCTGTACGTTAATGAGGGAAACATTGAGAGGGCCGAAGAACTGTTCAGACAGGTGCTGACGATTGCCCCGGAAGACTTCAATGCGCGTAATAATCTGGCCAATATCTGTCTTATGCTGGGGCAGAGAGAAGAGGCGCGCGCGCATTATGAAAAGGCTCTTGAAATCAACCCTGATTACCCCGACGCCCATTATAATTACTCGATGTTGCTACTGGGCGAAGGTGACACTGCAAAGGCCGGTCAACATCTCAGCAGGGTGCTTCAGCTCCGGCCGGAGGATCAGAAGGCCCGCTATCAGCTCGCCCTGCTGGCCGAAGCAGACAACCGCACAGAGGTCGCCATTCGGCTGGAGCGCGAACTGCTTGATCTGAATCCTCAACACCTCGAAGCCCGCATACACCTGGGCGTACTTCTATTTAACGCGGGAAAACACCATGAAGCTCTGCAGGAATTTCTCAGGGCAGAAAAAATTAATTCACAAAACAGCCTAGTCGTAAAGAATATGGGGCTGATCTACTATACGCTAGGCCAGACAGAGCAGGCGGCGACCAGCCTTAAAAGAGCAAAGCAGCTCGGTGCCTCCATTGACCCCCGCCTAGAACGCGAACTGGGGCTATAGTAAAATAACAGGCTGGCTGACACGCCAAGCTTATGGGTATCGAGATGAACGTTGCCTACTATTAAAAATCTCTGAACTCATCTTTCGGGAAGGCCCGCGGCCTCGCGGGCCGGCTCCATATTTGTTTGGAGTACGGCAATCTGAATTGCCGCTTTGGGAGGAGCGGAGCGATGGGGCTCAGTATTTCAATGTGATAAATGACCCACGGATGGCAGGGCCGTCCCACGGATGGAAAAAGGGGTGACCCCTTTAGGTTCCTCGTAGAATTTAGTGGAAGATGAAAAATATTGACGGTTAAAGGACAGGTCCATTGAAGCAGCAACTAAATGAATCATGAGGTATACACAAGAGGTTACAAATAGAAACAGAGGCGGGCTCTTACGTCACGATTCACCATCACGGCTGGAAGGGCGTTGCCCATTCCAGCCCTACAAAAAAAGTCAGCCCAGCTCATCACCAGCAAGAGGCTGCCGTTTGGGTACACGATTAAGGACCTTTGTGAACTCTCCCTTGCGAGCGTGTTTTGCTCGATTGGCAATATAGTCTTCCGTCGTCAGTGCGGAAATTTTTTCCGACACTGCAGAGGTGATGAAAAGGTTAATGGAAACGCCCTCCTGTTTCGCTATATCTTTGATATGGCGATGAACGGAATCGGGTAGTCGTAGGTTTAATGCACTCATTTCAATTCTCCTAATAACTGTGCTGGTGTTACGATTCTAACTCCTAACGATAAAGCCTTTGCGAAGTCCCTCACGTTGTGCGTCACGATGTCTGCTCCTCTGGCCGCGACGGCTAGTTCCAAAACGTGATCATCCTTCGGGTCTTTGAGGTGCGGGCGCCAAAGAAAGTGGATCTTCCGAGATTCCCCCAGCACACAGAACCCGTCCAGGACATCGTTGATCGCACGATCCGATAAGCCAAGCATCACTTGGTTGCGCTTCAACACCTCTTCATACTCAAACAATAGTGTCGTCGAAAGAAGCGGTGTTACACGGCCCGACTCGATCAATCGCAGAATTTGGTATGATGCGCCAGATGCTGAATAGAGGCCAGCGTGCAAGACGTTTGTGTCAATGACTGCCCTGTGCTTTTTCATGAGAGGACGATACTACATACAGCATCGCTCTGCAAGATGTTTCTCTTGGCCGTTGATTTAAATTTGTCTTTTTATTTTTTTCAATGGAGGGTCGCGTTCCACCGCGACCGGGTATATGAAGAGGTTACAAATAGAAATAGAGGCGGGCTCTTACGTCACGATTCACCATCACGGCTGGAAGGGCGTCACCCATTCCAGCCCTACAAATCAGGTGTAGCCCTACAAAATTAGTTTAGCTCAGCCTCGCACGAGCCTTCTTTTCAGATACACGCAGCAACCAGATGCAGATCTCGAAAAGCAGCATCAGGGGTACGGCCATCATCAATTGGGTAAAGACGTCGGGCGGGGTCAGTACCATCGCCGTTACCAGCATGATCACCGCCGCGTGTTTGCGCTTACGTCGCAACTGGTCCGATGTCACAACGCCAAGGCGACCGAGTATCCACACGATGACCGGCATCTCAAAAGCGAGCCCGAAGGCGATCAGCAACTGGATGACAAAAGTGATATAACTGGACACTATCCACTGCGCCTCAATGCCCAGCCAGTCGTGCAGTCCAAGCATGACCTGCAGGGCAACCCGCAATGTAATAAAATAACCCAGTGCGACACCCAGAAAAAATAATACGAGAGCAAATCCGGATGTCTGAAAAATCACTTTTTTTTCTATGCGCGTAAGGCCCGGAAAAACAAAAACACCGATGAATCCCATGATAAAAGATATGCTCAGCAGCAAACCGCTCCAAAAAGCGATGCGCATCGTGAGGGTAAATGCACCAGCCACCTGCAGAGAGCGGAGAAAGCGGTCGGGATCCTCCACCACATGGTCGAGCGGTGCCTTTAAAAACTGCAGAATCTGCGGTGCCAGAGGTATGCAAATGGCGACACCCAGGGCCAGTGCGACCGCACAGCGGATGATGGTCTGCCGCAACTCTTCGAGGTGATCGAGAAATGGCTTGGATTCGATGGTGTCTTCAGCCGACATAATCCTGTTTTCCGTCATCTTTTTTATTGTCGGGAGGCGGGGGAGATGGGAGGTCGGAACGGATTTCCCGGTCGGCATGTTTCAGTTCATCGGTAACATCGCGTGCCGTCCGGCGAAGGTCTTCGAGCGCTTTACCGAGCTGGCGGGCAATACCCGGCATCCGCTGAGCTCCGAACAGCAGCAACAGGGCAGCCAGAACCACCAGGATCTCCATACCTCCCGGCGCCCCACCGAAAAAAGAAAGATAACTACAACCGCTCATCTTTATACACTATGCCACAGTCATTCGTCCGGCACAAGCTGCTTGTTCAGTCCGCTCACGCTCAGGGGGTACATAAAAGGGGCGGCCACCAGCCGCCCCCAGCCCAGATCTCTCCACTGTTATTTACTGATAAAAGATAAATTCGGCGCGGCGATTCTTGCTCCAGGCCCCTTCATCATGACCCATCATCGCCGGCTTTTCTTCACCGTAGGATTTTGTCTGAATACGGGCAGGATCAATGCCGAGACCTACCAGATACGAACGGACGGCTTGGGCTCGGCGTTCGCCGAGTGCAAGATTATACTCACTGCTGCCGCGCTCATCACAGTGTCCTTCAATGATTACACCGCCGGTACGGTCGCGGCGAAGGCGTTCGGCAATTTCTTCGATCTTCATACGTTCGGCGGCGTCTACGCGGGAACTGTCGTAGCCAAAATAGACCGGTACAAATTCCCCTGCGGCATATTCAGTGCCAACCATTCGCTCATCGCCGAGCATCGGTTCACCGTAAAGATCTGAACTGCCAGAGACACCATACGGATTGTCGGAATCGTAATCCCCCATACCACCCGCTTTTTTACGTGAACTTTTACAACCGGCCATCGTCACCAATACGACAAGGCCCAATACCAACAAACTGAATGCACGCTTTTTCACTGTTTTATTCCTCAATATTAAGTTTTTCATCGGGGAGACCAGGCGGGTGAATACCAATCGCCCCTGTACGTGTGTAAAGCTACAGGCTCATCCCCCATCGTGTCAAGGATGTAGATGGAGGAACGATAATGCACCGTCCGGGAGCAGACAATATGCCGGCCGTCCGGAGCCCAAGAAGGATCTTCATAGTCTCCCGCTCCACTCGAAACCTGCTTAACTCTCATGGTTTTGGGGTCGACAACAAATATATGGTACTGTCCGCCATATCGACTCGCATACGCGATCAGGCCATTGGGTCCCCAGTCCGGAGATACATTTTCCCGACCGCGGAGCCGCAGGCGCGATGGTGCCCCTCCGGAACGGGAAATGGTGTAGAGCTGGGGACTGCCGGCCGTGTCAGATACATAAACGATATGGTTCCCGTCGGGCGACCAGTCCGGACTCGCTTCAGCTCCGCGGGGGGTCCGGGTAATCCTGGTCAGGCGGCCACTGCGCAGAGATTTCACATACAGCTCAGGATTACCGTCACGCGACAGAATCAGGGCACAACTGTCTCCGTCGGGAGCTATCACCCCGCCGGTATTAAGGCCGGGGTAACGGGAAAGAGTTTGCTGCTGACCGGACGACAGTTCCAGCATGTATACATCTGGGAAACGTTTCATATAAGAAGTATAGGTGAGTTTTGTTCCGTCTGCCGACCAGGCGGGTGATACATTGACCGATCCGTTTTTCGTCAACTGCCGCAATCCGCCGCCATCGGCATCACACATAAACAGCTCTTTACCGCTGCGCGTGGCTCCCACCATTACAATTCGGGAGCTGGCAATACCCCGCCGGCCCGTCACCGCCCGGACAATATCATCGGATACCTGTTGAGCCAACCGGCGCGCATCCGAAGCCACCCCGCGATACTTTTTTCCCAGGTAGAGACGCTGATCGGCCATTCGGTAGACCTTGCACTCCACTTGCAGTGAAGAGGCGGTGCCGCGGCAGTGACCATTCACGCGCACGGAAGACCCACCCTGCGGAACTAGGTCAAACCAACCGGACAGGTCCAGATTGCGTTTCAATACCTGCATAAATTCAACGCTCCCAGGCCCCGACAACTGTACTCCCGACAGGTCCAGCGAAATTTTATCTCCCGCAGTTTTGACCACGCGCACCTGGGAGAAAGAGGCCTCCGCGCACAGGAGCAACAGCACTATAATTGATCGACATTGTTTCATCATGATGCAGAACCTACAGAACCCCTTCCGTCAATTCAAACTCAACGACAATATCTTTGTAGCGCCCGCTGAATGATGCCGGAAGCGCATCGAGCTTTGATACCGACTTCACGGCCTTCATGACCGATTCATCCATCACGCGATTACCGGAGGGGGTTACCATTTCCGTGCGGGTAACGGCGCCGTCTTTCATCACGCGTATGGAAACGGAGGCCGTGATGCCAGCGGGGACGCCCATGCCGGCTGGCTGGTTCCAGACCGCGTACAGCTTTTGACGTACCTGCGCATAATACCGTGCAAATGGAACATCTGTTTGAGGGGGGGACGGGGTCCCGGCGGCAGGCATCTGCTGTTCCAGCATTTTGCGTATCTGCTCTTCTGACAGAGCCGGTTTTGGCGGCGCGGCATCAGGGCGGTGGATACGCTTCGTACTCTTTTCAATTTCTTTTTTCTTCGGCTTGGGTTTCGGCTGTGGGGGTTCTGGAGCTGGAGGGGTGAGCTCTTTAGGAGTCGGAGGCTCCGCGGCGGGCGCCGGTATGGCCTCCGGCACTTGCTGCTCAGGGAGTGGCTCGGGAGCGGCAATATGGTCCACTGGCTGCACGGCCTGTTCAGAAAACATCTGGCTCGTGTCGATATAGGTAATCATCTCATGGGGTTCTGCTTTATTCCGACAACCGCGGATCAGCGGCAACAGTAGTGCCGCCATCAAGATAAGGCCGTGCACTGCGGCAACGCGGATAAAGACTCGATAAAAACGCTCATTCATAATCAATCTAAAAGACGCTCATACGGACTGCCGACCCCTACTGATCCGCTTCCTGCATCACCAGTGCTGTTCGGGTTATTTTTGCTTCATGTAAAATCTTAATTGCCTCCATGACACGGCCGTACTGGATGGCCTCATCCGCGCGCACAAAAACAGTTGCATCCGGCGAAGTTAGGCCCAGAGCAATCATCTGCTGCCGCAGATCGGGCAGATCAACGGGCTGGTCATCGAGAAAAAGAGCCCCTGAAGAATCGACTGAAATTGTGCGGGTCTCTTCCATATCCAGTTCGTCTGCCCGCCCCTTAGGAAGATTCATCGGAACTCCCTGTTCAATGAGTGGATACGTGATGATAAAAGCAATCAGCAGTATAAAAGTAAGATCCATCAGCGGCGTCAGATTGATTTCACTGATTTCCTTCAGAGACGTTAATGAAGTCTTACGGGCCATCGTTTATTTCACCAGGTAATTGCGTTGCACCTCGGCGACAAATTCCTGTGCAAAGTTATCCATTTGCACGGTCAGCTTGCGAATCTTGTGCGTCAGCAGGTTGTAGCCTACCGCTGAGGGAATGGCGACAAAAAGGCCGACAACCGTCGTGAGCAGCGCGCCTGAGATCCCGGGCGCTACCGCGCTCAACATGGCGGATCCCGATACTGCCATACCGCCGAAGGCATCCATGACACCCCAAACCGTGCCCAGTAGACCGAGAAAAGGGCTGGCGCTGACGGCGGTGGCCAGCAGACCCATCTGATCCTCCATCAACATGGCCTGATCAGACACGGCGCGTTCTGCGGCATTGCGCACCGTCTCCAGCTGGAGGCTGCTCAGATGCAGGCGCCCATCATCGAGCCGGCTCGCAAACAGCTCTGATGTATCCTGTGATCCGGTGAAATCCAGCTCCCCGCCGATCGCCAGGCACCCCGACTCATAGACCTTGAAAAGCGGACTCGCCGGAAACTGACGGCGCTTGATCAGCAGAGCTACCGGATCCTTTTCGGACCGGAAGAGCGACAGCATGTGGCGCGACTGCTTCTGGGCCTGACTCAAAGCCACGCCCTTGGTAATCATAATACTCCAAGCGCCGATTGATCCCGCAAAAAGCAGGATGACAATGGCCACCCCCGGCGCATTCGACTCCTGGAGAGCGAACGCCATATTCGCACAAAACAACCAGTTCACCATGATGGATACTCCTGTCTGCCACCCGAAAGTACGGTGGCTCTTTAGACGGAGGCAGTATAATGGCTGACTTTTGATCAGGCAAATGCTGATTGCCAAAAAGCAACAACCTGCATAAAATGATTGAAAAGCGCATTACATAACACTAACAACTACCGCAACAAATCAGGGGCAGCACTATGAGTATAATAGGTATTGATGTCGGCGGAACAAAAATTGCAGTCAGCATAGGCAGTAAAGAAGGAACGATTTACGAGAGTGCCCGGATACCCACCCGCGAATGCAACAGCCCGTTCAAGGCCATAGATCGCATATATGATATAGCCCGGGAAATGAGAGAGAGCTGTTCGACAAAAGTGCCCGAACTGGAGGCCGTCGGTGTGGGCGTGCCGGGCCCCTGCTCCATCGCTGAAGGCAAAATGTTGCAGGCTCCCAACATGAAAGGATGGGACGGTTTTCCCATTGTCAAAACGCTGCAGGAAAAGTTCAATTGTCCCGTCTACATGAACAACGATGCCAATGCCTGCGCTCTCGCGGAATATATGTACGGAGAATTCCGGGACACGGACAACATGATATACCTAACGGCCAGCACGGGAATGGGCGGCGGTATTATTATGAACGGCCACCTGCTGGTGGGGGCGACCGTCACTGGCGGGGAAGTCGGCCACCACATCCTCGACATTCACGGCCCGCGCTGCAATTGTGGGTTGCCCGGCTGTTTTGAAGTGTATTGCGGGGGCAAAAGCGTCGCCAAGCGGTTGCGCGACCAAATTGAAACCAACCACATATCAACAGCCATACTCGATTATGCCGGCGGTGATCCGGATCAGATCGACTTTAAAACCTTTACTGATGCCGTGCGTGCTGAAGACTCATTTGCCCTGGAGCAGTGGGAAGAGTTTACCGAGCGCCTCGCGCAGGGTGTAGGAAATCTGATTATGATCTTTAATCCCGATGTCATCATCTTCGGCACGTTTGTCATCAAACAGGGCGACCTCATCATGGAGCCGCTTCGACGAAAGCTCCCGCAATACACTTGGAAGGCACCCCGCGAAGCGTGCCGTCTAGTTGCCAGTTCTCTCGGAAACCGCATTGGCGAACTGAGCTCTATTGCGCTTGCAGCCTACGCCCTGAAAGAGTAGTCTTCTTTGAGTAGCGTGGAGCATACAGCAAAACGGGAGAGGCCATTATGATACGCAACATGTGGATTATCGTTTTTTTGGCAGTCAGCCTTTTAGCGCCCCGGGCGGTGGAGGCCGCTGTTGGTGTCGGCGTTAAAGCGGGAACGCTCGGTTTCGGCGGAGATATCACCGTCGGGCTTCACGAAAACTTCGGTGTTCGCATTGGCGGCAGCATGCTGAACTATACCTACGAGGACACCATTGACGACATCGACTACGAACTGGAACTGGATTACCAGTCCTTTTCAGCCCTGGCCGACCTCTATCCCTTCGGTGGCAATTTCCGACTTTCGGCGGGCGCGATCATTAACAATAATGAGATCGGCCTCACCGCAGCGCCCAACATCGATAAGGTTGTCGGGGACACGGCCTACACGGCAGCAGAGATCGGGACCATTTCCGGCACCCTTGACTTCGACAGCCTCGCGCCTTACATCGGCTTCGGTTTCGGCAATGCAGCGAACCAACATCAGCGTTTTGTGGTAACGCTCGATATTGGGGTCGTCATACAGCCCTATGAAGTAGATCTGGCGGCCAGCGGCACCTTGGCTGCTGACGCCAATTTTCAGGCCGATCTCGCAGCCGAAGAAGCAGCTCTTCAGAAAGATCTCGATCAATTCGAATTCTATCCCGTTGTCGCCCTCGGCTTTGCTTTTCGCTTTTAGGAAAGGCCCCGTAAAGTGAGCGAAACAGTACACAGACTGGGGCCCATGATAGAGCCGCTTTACCGCGCGCGAAAATGGATGAAATTTGCCGGTGTACTATCCATTATTCAGGGCGTAATTCAAATGATCAGCCTATGGGGCATCCTGATCTGCTGGATACCGATCTGGATGGGGGCGGCTCTCCTCTCTGCGACCAACTGCGTCACCAGGGCCTATGAGACTGACAGCGAGGACGAATTCACAACCGCCATGCAAAAACTGGCCACCTACTTTCGCATCTTCGGGATTATGGCATTACTGCTGCTGATCGTGGCAGCCGGTGGCATCGTGATGGCCGTGCTGCTTCCCGCCTTAGTGGGGACCGGTTCTTAAGCGGCACTAATCCGAAGGCCTTACCGCCGAAATCTTAATACCGTCAGCCTCGCGATCCACCAGCACCATCATCGGCTGGCAGCAGACGCTGCAGTCCTCAATATACTGCTGATGTCTCGATGCCAGCTCGACGTTTACGTCAATCCTTTCGCCACAATGAGGACAGGTAACGCTGGAGTGATCCAGCATCTCTGTGCTGACATTCTGCAAGCCATCCTGCTGCACGTCTTGTGCGGCCTCCGCAAAAAGGCTGGCGCACTCATCTTCGAGGATACCACCGAAAAGACGAATGGTCATAAACGGGGTCCGCTGCGCCATTTCGGAAGCGCGGATATCCATTTGCCGCAACCCCAGTTTTTTTAGAGTTAGAATCGAAGCTCCGTAATAGACCAAATGAATACCGGCCCAAGCTATGGCGCCCATACACATGGGGCAGGGTTCGGCGGTCGAATAAAGTGCAAGTTCAGATCCGTCTATATCGGGGTACAGGTGAGAGCACTGCTGAATGGCATTCAATTCGGCATGTAAAGTGGGACAGCTACTCGACTCATTGAAAGCCTCGACGAGCACCTCACCCGTGGAGACATGAACAATAACTGCTCCAAAAGGGTAACGCTCCGACTTCAAGCCTGCCTCTATGGCGCGGCCCATCAATACTTCATGCCGTTCATCTGATATCATGTATGCAGAGTATCACATGATGCAGCTAAACACAAACGTAACCTTGAGTGTTGGTCTGTTGCCTTGTGGAACCGTACTGCTACTGTCTTAACCCCGCTTGCAGCAGATGGCACTAACCTTGGAGGGCGAAGCGCCCGCTGAGCTGCCCCCTGGTTTTTACACATAGCTCCGCCTCGCAATAAAAGGGTATCGATATTGATCACATAGCGGAGTTTATATAGACTTCAGAAGTGGGCAAATGATCTATGAAGAAAAACGTATTTTGGATTGAAACAGGGGAATACCAGCTGGTGATGAACCGACTGGCAGAAGCGCGCGAGTCGAAAACCAGAATAGATGCTTTAACGTGTTTAACGCTCTACAACCGAATCAATGCGCTCTCCACCATCTATAATGCCGGCCGGGGATGGCTCGGGGCCGCATTATCCGTTGCTGAAATTCTCACCGCTCTGTATTTTGATACAGCTTATCCATTTGATGCCAACGATCAGTCTCGCGATCGAATTTTGTTGAGCAAAGGGCATGCTGCCGCCATGCAGTATGCCTGTCTTGCGGGACTGGGCATTCTGTCTGTTGAAGACCTTATGGAATACAACACCCGGAATGGTCCGCAGGCACATACCGATCTTCAGACACGTGGCATAGAAACTAATTCGGGCTCATTGGGTCAGACATTGTCCAAGGGCATCGGGCTGGCGCTGGCTGGGGCGGAAAGAGTCTGGACCATCCTAGGTGACGGTGAAATGCAGGAAGGGCAAAACTACGAAGCCCTTATGACAGCGATTCATTATCGTCTCGTTAATGTCGTGCCCATTATCGACTGTAACGGCATTCAGTCAGACAGTTCGGTGAGCGATATCATGCACGTCGGCGACATGAAAACCATTCTCGCTGGCTTTGGTTTTGACGTGGTAGTGTTCAACGGGAACGATATGCAGGCCACCGTCAAGGCGCTTGATCAGGCGGCGCGTGCAGAACAGTGCACGGCGCTCATTGCTGAGACCCGCAAAGCGGCGGGCATATCCTTCATGGAATCCAACAACACAGACCGGCGAAAATTCAAGTGGCATGGGCCCGTTAAAGATGAAGAGACGTATAGAAGAGCTTTAATGGATCTGGCCGAAACAGAAGAAGCAAAACAAATCAGGAAAATCGTACAGCGCTTTGCAACAGGTGCGGCGGGTTTGGCAAAACCGCCAACCAAACAGCTCTCTGAGTCCGTAAATTACGGTGCCATCTCTACTGGCCAGGCCTTCTCACAGACGTTGTTCGAGCTGGCGAGCATCCATAAGAACATTGTCGCGCTCGGAGCCGACCTGGAAAAACCGTGCCGACTCGCCGATTTTGCCATGACCCACCCGAACCAGTACTATGAAATGGGGATAGCGGAACAGGACATGGTTTCCTGTGCCAGCGGCATGGCGTTGAGCGGTAAATTGCCTTTTGTGAATACGTATGCCGCCTTTTTCCGACGCGCTTTTGAGCAGGTTTATGTGAATGCATCTGAAGGTACGCGCATCGTTTATGCCGGACATTATTCGGGACTCTGTTACGCCACAGATGGGAAAACCCATCAATGCACCGGGGATATAGCTATGATGAGAAGCATACCGGGGATGCGGGTTTTCTATCCTTCGACACCTGAAGAGACGATGGCGATACTCAAGTGGTATGTGGAAGATTCGCCCAATGGACCCATGTATATCCGTCTGCACAGGACGGCCGCTTCGGACCCCAACGGCCGAGGCTGCAAAGGCGGCGTCGAAAATCACGGGATGAAGACGCCCCCTCACCTGTTTACACCCGGTGAAGGCGTCCCCCTCAGGCAGTCTGATTCATCATGGTGCATAGTCACCAGTGGACCGCATATGACAGGTTACTGTGCCGATGCCGTTGAACAGCTTGGTTTTGACGGGCAGGAGATAGATCTGTACAGCCAGCCCTGCCTGCGCTACTCGTCCAAACTGTTCTACGAGCAACTGAGCCGATACGAGCACCTCATCATCGTGGAGGAACACATTGACGCCGGCGGTCTGATGGATGAAATCAGCACAGGCTTAGCCAGTTTAAACGAAGCGGGCTCAACCCGCCTCGTTCCCCGTTTATACCATAAAAGTGTGCACGATTTTACATTTTCTTCCAGAGAGCCTGAGGGTTTATACGAGCATTTTGAGCTTTGCGCTCACAACATCCGGCAGTATGTAGAGGGCCTCATGCGGCCCGGTAGATTGTAAACCTAAATGCCACAGGTAGTGGTCATAAAACTACGGAATGGCTGAAAAGGAATGACACCCGCAAGGAGGTAACATCCAGCCTCTTGACGAATAATAAGACATCTGTCACTCAGAATAGGAAAGCAGAGCGTCTCAATATGGGCAATCGTGCCAACGTGAGTCGGCTTGATCATCCGCCTCGTAGCGGTGGATATACTGAAACATATTGTAAGGCGGGAAGGTCTCGTTCCACAACCGTTCCAGCCCTACAAACCATTGTACTATTGATCGACGATTTTGCGGGCCGTTGTCTTGTTGTAGGGCGGCGCTGACTTCGTCAATCAATTTGCCCCGGCGCGAAGGGCGCCGGAACAAACCGCTCGACCCGCATATTTCCTTGCGCGTAGAAAACAAGTTTTCTACACTCCAGGAAAAAGCGGGTCAGCTCCGCATTGGGCATAAAACAATGAAAACATACGCAGCAGCCATACTTCTTGGGATTGCCATTGCCCCCGTGCTTGGAGCAATGATCTACGGGTCATTTCTCGGGAACCCGCTCATGATCTTTGCCCCTGCAGTCCTACCCATCGCGTACATCATCGAAGTTATTCCGTTTCTTGTATTTGGACTCCTTGGATGTTTCATACACCACAACTATATCAAACGTGGCAAACGAATTCGAGCGGGAGGCATCGTGGCATATGGCATCATGATGGGGACCCTTTGCGCACTTGTCCCATTACTTGTTTGTGTCGAAGATGGGCATTGGGAGTTCAATCGTGGCATTAACAGTTTCCTTGCCACCGGTGCCATAACCGGACTTCTTTGCGCATTCATGGGAATTCAGATCATAAATCGGATGAAAGGGTCGGCGAACGATTGCGCTGAAGATTTTTGACATCGCCTTTTTAATTTGGTAATTTTCTTTTTAAATAGAGAAGAGGATATGCCTTCAATATCAATGTTTTATGGGATAATTATCAGGTTGTACTTCGCGCTAGGCGAACATAACCCCGCTCATTTCCACGCCTATTACAATGAATACAAGGCATCGTTCAGTATAGATTCACTAGAGATATTGAAAGGTGATTTTCCTAGAAAACAGACTCGGTTGGTGCAAGCATGGGCTGAGTTGCATATAGACGAATTGAAGGCCGATTGGGATTTAGCGATGAATGGCGAAACCCCATACAAAATTGCACCCCTAGCTTAGTAGTGAGAAACATGTATCCAGCAGTAACATCCGTTCAGGCAACAGATGATTATAAACTGATTTTGAATTTTGATAATTCAGAACAGCGTGTTTTCGACATGCAGCCCATTTTAAACTTCGGGCGATTTTCTGAACTCAAAAATCTAACCGAATTCAAAAAAGTTCATATTGCATTCGACTCAATCGAATGGAGTAATGAATTGGATCTCGACCCTGAATATTTGTATGAAAAAAGCGAACAAATGAATGCACTCGATTAAATATTGCCGCGCAATTTTCAACGAGTGATTCTGTCGATTCCAGGCGGCGCTGACTTCGTCGAGCCATTTGCCCCGGCGCGAAGCGCGCCGGAAGAAATCGCTCGAACCGCGTTCGGCTTAAACAAAAAACTCTTGCATCTCCACGATCAGTACAGGATACTGTCCATATGAAAACTGTTACTTACACAGCAGCCCGGGAGAACCTGGCGACAACAATGCAACGCGTGTGTGAAGATCATGATCCGGTGGTGATCACCCGCAGGCGCGATCAAGCGGTCGTCATGATGTCACTGGAAGACTACGCATCCCTTGAAGAGACGGCCTATCTTCTTCGCAGCCCGAAAAATGCAAGACGGCTCCGCGAAGCTGTTGATCAACTGCGCTCTGGAATCGGGAGTGAACACGAACTTCCGGAGTTGTAATGAAGATTATCTTCGCTGATCAAGCATGGGATGACTTCACCTACTGGGTGAACCATGACCGCAAGCTTGCCAAGCGCATTATTCGCCTTATCAAGGAAATCGAACGCGATCCATTTGATGGAATCGGGAAACCAGAACCACTGAAGCACGATATGACGGGTTTCTGGTCACGACGTATTACAGATGAGCATCGGTTGGTCTACTCTGTTGAGAAGAATCAAATCCTTATTGCGCAAGCACGATATCACTACTAGCCGAATCGGGTAGCCGGAGACTGACCCAGTAGGCCAGTCCCGCCTCCCACACCACCAAGCCATTCTGGTCGACACCCATGTTATCATCGACGTGTTTACCGATGACCCAAGCTGGGCCGCGTGGTCGGTTGCGTAGCTCGAGAATCAACACCTACTTCCTGGGCGTGAGGTTGATCTACCCCCAATCGGTATAAAAGCGTTCTGTCACCTATTCCGATGCGTGAATAATACCGGTTAGAGCGCTATACTGACGCCTGCAATAAGGGATATGTCATTGTGCTTTTGACCGGCGGAAGGTGTGCTGTCATATTTATCCTGCAAAACCAGACGCATGTTAACGCCTGTTGTAAGGGGTGCCTCTACACCGAGTTCCGCTGTCAGCAGGTAGTCTTCAAGGTCTTCAATCTTTGGCAGAAATTCAATGCTTTCCCACATTTTTGACTTTTCACTGAAGGTCCTGTCATAGCGCTGGGCAAACCGAAGGGCTGCGTAATCATCAACTACGCCGCCGACATGTTCTTTAACATAGGCCAGGCCTGTTTCAGCACTGAGCCTGGTGCGGTCATCATTGATTATAAAATAACCCAAGCCCGGCCCTGCCGTCAGGCGATAATCCACATCCGCTATGTCATCGTGCACCAGATTGGCATCAAGGTATCCAAAAAGGCCTTCGCCGTATTTGTAATTATAGAATAATTTCGCATTCTGTGTATTCTTCGTTGTCTCATCATCGGCTTCGGATTCGCCATAGTTGCCCTCTGCTCCTGTGCGCCACTTATGGACACCCTCCTGCTTTTCAAAAAGGATGCCGGCATTCACTTGCAGCGTATCACTGTTGCCTCGCGTTAAGGTTCCTCCAAGTGAAAGGCTCTGTGACCAGAGACTCTCCGCTTCTTCAGCCGACGCCATTCCGGCCATCATGATGATACCAACTGCAAGGGCTGCATACTTCATGGTCATTATCTCACTCTCCTGTTACATAAATAGGGGCTCGGAAGCCCCCTGTTCTGGACACTCCCGCGCCGGAAAAACACTAGGCACTGTGATTGTACATGTGTATGTCGCGTTGAGGATACGGAATGGTTATGCTTTCCTTATCAAACGCCTCTTTCACCTTTTTGTGCAGATCAAAATGCAAAGCCCAGTAATCATCAGCTTTTACCCACGGACGGCAGACTATATTGATACTGCTGTCCGCATGTTCTGCAACCGCGACGGTATAAGCCGGTTCTTTTAAAACGCGCTCATCGGCGTCCAGAATGTGTTTCAGTATTTCCATCACTTTGTCGAGGTCGTCATTGTAACTGACACCAAACATGAGATCCAGGCGGCGGGTATCTTTTGCCGTGACATTGGTAATGTTGTCACCCATCACTTTTCCGTTGGGAATAATAACGACCTTATTGTCCGGGGTCGTTAGCGTCGTAGTGAAGATTTCTATCTTTTCCACTTTGCCCGCAGTCCCTGCAGCCAGAATGAAATCACCCGTCTTAAACGGCTTAAACACCAGCATGAGAAAACCGGCGGCAAAGTTAGACAGGGAACCCTGCAGGGCCAGACCTACAGCCAGGCCGGCGGCCCCAATGACCGCCACAAACGAAGCCGTTGGGATTCCCAGCTTTCCCAGCGCGGCAATAATAACAAAAGCCATCAATCCTGCAAATGACAAGCTCGACACAAAGGATGTCAGCGCTTCATCTGCCTTAGCTTTGCGCATAGTGGTACAAATAGCCGATCGCACCCCCCCGACAGCTAAACGCCCTACAACAAGAATGAGCAATGCTCCAAGTACGCTGTATCCATACTCAGCCACCAACTCCTGGCCCTTCGTCATTATCAATTCCGGCATAATAGTCCCTTTCATTAATTTCAACCGTCCATACTGCATCAAGCATATAAAAAATCAAACAGGAATATTTTTAGGGTGCGGAGGAACGGGACCCCCCACGGCTTTATCGTTGCGCTTTCGTTATTCTTTTACCGATGGGCTTTCATGCGGTAATACAGATGATCATTGGTTCCGGCTCCGGCATGTATGAGTACGCCCGTCCAGGCCGTAGGCGGCGGATTGCTGTACACGACCTGCCACGGAATGGATGTATTGCCCAGCACGCTGTTGCACTCGACATACTGCCAGGCCTGTGATCCGCCCCGCCAGTACACTTCAACATTGGTTCCATCCATATTCACCGCCATGACCGCCAGCACAGAGGTGCTGTTGGTGGGATCCGTGTCGGCCCGGTATTCTTCGAGATTATCCAGGTTGTCACTGTCGTTATCAGCGGATGCCGTCAGCCCTGTGGCGGTCCCGCTGTGCAGCAGCTCCCAGAAGTCCGGTATGCCGTCGCCATCGCTGTCGGTAAATCCGCCACTGAGTTGCACCTCGTAGGCGCCGATATCGACGATGTCGTTGATCAGCCGGGCGGCGCCCGCGAGCTCTGTCGCGACCACATGCCAGGCCTGATTAGTCCCCGCATCGACGCACGGTGAGTTGGTCTGCAGTGTGTAATCCCCTGCCGCACGATTCGCAAACAAGGGTGCGTTGGTCATGTTTCCGGCGCCGCCGCCCATGTTGGCGTTGGTCGGGGTGGTAGAACAGTGAACAAAGAGTGCGCCCTGATCAAAGCTGCCATTCCAGTTAGTTTCGCTGGGGGCGTGATTGTAATAGATGATGGAGTTCGAAAGAACCGCATCACCTTGCACATAGATGCCGCCGCCCGATCCGAACATGCCGTCGAGCCAGTTGTCCGCTACGGTACAGTTTTCCAGTGTGCCGCCCCAGTTCATATTGACTCCGCCGGCCTGAAACCCTCCTCTATTTGTTACAATCAAACAGTTGCGCAGGGTGCCTGCGATATCGATGAATACACCGCCGCCGTCGCTGCTGCCATGATTATTACGGATGATACAGTTTTCTGCACGACCTCCGAAGCCCATGTACAGTCCGCCGCCGCTCATGGCATCATTGCTCTCCACCGTGCTCCGGTAAAGGCTGCCGCCGTTATCAAAGTAGATCCCGCCGCCGTTCATCATGTTGCTGTTTCCGGCGATGTAGCTGTTGGCAATCAGTCCGCCACCGCCGCAATAGACTCCGCCGCCACTGGAGAAGGAATAGCCGTTCAGCACCGCGCAGTTGGTGAGCTGTCCGCCGCCCGCCATAAAGACGATCCCGCCACTCTGATCCAGCAGAAAGTCGGTAGTCCAGTTGGTGCGGGTGTTGCCGTCGCGCAGCGTAAAGCCGTCAAGGATCACGCCATTGGTGATGTAGGCACAGCGGTATGACGATGTACCTGCCGGGCCGCCGCCGACAATGTGTGTGACAGCCCGCCCGTTCACACTGCGAATGGTGAGGGCGTTAGTCACCACGATCCGGTTCATAAGCAACGCGCCCGGCGTGACCCGACCCATCGTGTTATAAACCCCATTCGACACCCAGACGGTGTCCCCATTATCTGCCGCATCCAGCGCCGCCTGGATGTTGGTGGCCGCCGTCATCCAGTTCGTATAAGGATACGTGTGTGCGCCGTTTGTGCTGACGTAATGGCGATCGCCCAGGCGCGTGACCGACACCGTGTCGGCCGCCGTAAACATCCACAGGTTCGTTCCTGCTATACGAATTTCATTCAGCCCGAATATCAGCGGCACAGAGCTGATGCTCCAATTGGTTTGGGCCGATGTATAGGGTCCGAACGTGCCCACAGTCCCACTCGACCTATTCGACCATACCATCGTCCCTATCGTATGGATGTTTTTGACCCCCTGTAGGCCGATGTTCGTCACGCCACCATCCACAGACTGATTTTCATTGGTAATGTCCACCCAGGGCTGGCCGGTGCCGACATCGCCGCGGGTAATGAGCACAGAGGCCGTCGAGCCGATCCCCAGCAGGTTGGTGCCGACGACCAGAAACTGATTCGTCCCCACATCCAGTTCCATATTCGTCAGCGTCCAGTTATCGGCGGCCGGGAAGGAGCCGGACAGGCCGGTCAACTTATTGGTCCAATGATTGGAACCCACGATATGCACATTGTCCAAACCATGGAGCGTGTAATTGGTAATGTCATACGAGACGGGTGTGTCGGGGGTGCTGAACATGATGAACGGGTCGCCGTATCCCGGCCCCTGTCGGGTGACGATGATCGTGTCATTGGTGACGTCACCGTTTTTATTAGTTCCAAAAACGGTGATGATGTTCGTACCCACTTCCAACATAATGGATGAAGCCGTCCAGCTCTGCGCCGCGGCAAAGGCGTCGTTATCGCCATTGGCGGCATTCGTCCACCACATGACACCAAAGACATGTATGTTATTGGTGCCGTGTATGTTCGCTATCCCTGTATCGTAGCCAACTTCAAAGTTTTCATTAGTGATGTCTACAAAAGGCGCCTCGTATCCGGGCTGCTGCCGCTCAATCACCACGCTGTCATTAGTCACATCGCCCACCAGGTTGCTGCCATAGACAACGATGGTATTCGTGCCGGGGGAAAGGCCTATTTTGCCGTTCGACCACGCCAGCTCAGCCGGCATCCAGCCACTGTTTCCATTCCACAGGTTGGTCCACTCCATACGCCCGAAGACGTGGATATTATTAGTGCCGCTGATAGAGACGTTCACCGTGCTGTAGCTGACGATGGCGGGGGCGCCGGTAATGGCGACGTGCGGCGGATCGGTGCCGGGACCGCCACGTACAATGGTGATGCTGTCGCTGCCATGCACTCCAACAAGATTAGTGCCGCTGACCACAATGACATTCGAGCCTTCGGCCAGGTAAATATTTGTAATACCCCAGAGAGGAAAGGCCATTAACACGTTGTTGGATCCCGTGGCCGTATTCGTCCAGCTCATCAGACCAAACACATTCCAGTCATTGGTTCCACCGATGCCCGCGCGCTGGACCCCATTCACCACGGACCATCCTTCGTTAGTGATCACGACCGTCGGGGGCAGTAGCCCATCGGCGATTTCATCGGCACCGATATCCACAATGCCCTGTAAAATTCTTGGATGGTCATCACAGTCGAGGGCGTCAGTCATCCAGTTCTGGTTCGTCCCGGCATTGGCACAGGGAGATGATGGATAACACCGATAGCTGTTGGTCGAGCGGAACAGCGGATCGACCGAAACGGAATTGGAATCCATCGCGGTCGCCGCCTGCCACTGGGTGAGATTGGTGCAGTAGTCACCCTCGAAATAGCCCACCAGTGCCCCGTTGGTTGGGAAGAAGTTGTTATGGTCGCCGTAATAATATTTGTCGTCCAACAGTAGACAGTAATTGCCGGCCCCTTTGGCTGAAACATTGTTGTTGTAGAAATAGAAGTCATTTCCGTCCACCTGTGTAACGACGACGGCATGATCGAAATTGTCCTGAAAAGTACAACTCTCAATGCGGTTGGAATGCAGCAGGTTATACAGGTCCATACCGTCATCTCTGGCCCCCATCACCGCCACCTGCCGAAAGACCAGATTACTGCCGTCCACCACGCGGATGCCATCACCGACGGAGTAACGGGACACCACTTTATCAAAGGTGCAGTGCTCGATGTTCTCGGCAAAAAAACTGTATTGGCCATTCCAGCACTCAAAATCCTGAAACTGCAGATAGGCCGTATTCTCCAGATTCAACACCTCGGTGCCCCCTACCCGAGAATTGCGGTCCAGCACCGTCGTCCCGTTCGTGCTGCCTTGGAAACGAATATAATTCCCGGGCAGACCCCGGTTTGTAATCATGATGTCGCCTGTCATGATGTGACGGCCGGTGTCCATATACACCACATCGCCGTGGCCGAGCTGATAGGTCGACAGCAGGGCGTTAAGGGTGACCTTGGGCGTGGACGGGCTCAAACCGTCATTGCCGTCATTTCCCGCCGCCGTGCAATACACATCGCCGGCCGTCACGCTGTCATTCAGATAATATTCTTCAGGCACATGCACTTGCCACGTTTGAGTGCTTACACCGTGAACACTCTCCGCCCGAATCGAAAAGTCATACCAGCCGCCCGCTGTCGGCGTCCAAGTGACAAAGCCGTTTGTTTCATTGATAGTGAAACCTGATGGGCCGCTGTTGGTGTACCAGGTGATGGTGTCGATACCGGAGGCCCTGGCGAAGCCGTCGGCGTCATAAGCGTAGGCCTGCCCTACCACGCCGGTAACATACGGCACTGACACAACCGTCGGCCCGACAATCAGTTTTTCCGCATTGACGCGGCCATAGCCGTAATAGTCATTGCGCCCGTTCACGTAGGGCGTACTGCCCACCTTGTCGGCGCTGCTGATCAAACCCTGACGCACCTCGGCCCAGGTCAGATCGGGATAGCGGCTCAACAGCAGGGCGGCCACGCCGGATGCGATGGGACAGGAAGCCGAAGTCCCATCAAAACCATCGGTATAATTTCCATCCTCCGACCCGCTTTCCCCTGAGAATTCCACTACGTTGGATCCGTTGTCGTAAAAGACTAGCTCATCCCGATAACGCTCACTGCTGACGTAATAGCGAAAGGTGACGGAACCGCCAGAGAGATTGGTCACTAATTGCAGGTATGTAGAATCGTCGTGCCCGATATTGCCCGCCCGCACCGAATTTGTGTCTGTGTAAGGGAAAAAGTCTTCCACATGCCAGTTAGTATCGCCCCCGGTTGTCCACGGCCAGGAGGTAAGATCACCGGACTCAAATCCTTCAAATGCACCGCCGGGCAGTGCAATATCATCCAGCCAGGCGCTGTCCCAGGCATCGTCCCCGTCAGCATTTTTGACAAACACCCAGCGCAGCGTATGTACTCCGACATCCACGGTATAGGCATACTGATGCCAGCCGTGCACCACATTATATCCGTAGTTGGTGCTGCTGCGGTCCGCCGTCCAGATGCCCGCATAGCCGCCGCGAGTCGGCGCCACCACATCCAGCGACGGCCCGTAATTGGAATACTCGACGCGCTCATCGGCGTGATCTGTTCCGCCCACAGCGATTACCATCGGCAAGGTGGCCTGGTAATTGGGTTCCGCATCATCATTGCCGGACGAAAATAAAACCGCGCACCCCTTGCCGTTGCGACCGTTTTCTGTAACTTCTTCAATAGCATCCACAATGACCTGCTGAAAGACACTGCCGCCCCAACTGTTGTTCAGCACATCGGCGAATTGCGCCGCATAGAGAATGCCCTCCGCCACAGCATCGGGACCGCTCCAGTCCATACCCAGACCAATCTTCACTGCCAAGAGTTGACAGTTGGGCGCAATGCCCGCCACGCCGTTGGTGTTATCCGCCACCGCCGCAATCAACCCGGCCACCGCTGTTCCGTGATTATGATTGCCGTGCCGTGGCTTCGGGTCATTGTCATCATCGGCAAAATCCCAGCCCCGATAATCATCCACATAACCGTTGCCGTCACTGTCAACGCCGTTAGTCACCGCAGTTTCATTAGTATTAACGAACATATTGGGCGCCAGGTCTGGGTGAGCATACTCCAGGCTGTCATCCAGGACGGCCACAATAATGGTATTGGTACCCATCGTCACATCCCATGCCGGTTCCACATGAATATGCGCATTGGTGTCGCGGCCCTTGAAATCGCGTCCGTGCAGGTGCCACTGATAGGGATAAAACTCATCATTGGCTACCGCATGTTTCTGAAACTTTGTATACACGGCTGGCTCCGCCCACGCCACCAGCGGACTTCGAACCAGATCAGAAAGCGCATTCAAGACTGATTCCCGCAGACGGGAAGAACCCAACTTCAGTAAATAGACGCCGTCAATGCCGCGTAACACATGACCGATTTCCAGTGCCATCTCATCGGCAAGGGCCTCCACTTGTGCCGCATGCACCCCCTCATTAAACCGGACGACCATTTCCGGGCGTACTACCGTCGGCGAATAATTCGGACCGGCGCCATACAAACGGTCCACATACACCGCGCCCGGAAGATTTTTCAACATGTCAAGCACCTGCCCGGATGAAGCCTTAACGATCATAAAAAGCCTGCGTTCATGCAGATCCACCACCTCGAAGCCCGCATCGAGAACCGCCTGCTCACACTCTGCCACGCGGTCAGCTTCATAAAAAAGCGAGTAAAACTCATTCGCGGCAGCCCACTGTTGACCTCGTCCGGGGATAGAAACCGATACGTTGTCAAACAGGCTGGCTGGCATGGAGGGAGTGAAAACGGAGGCCCCGGAGGCGGCTTTCACATGACTGGAACGGGGGATGCTGGACCCGGAAGGCAAAGAGGCCACCTGTTCTATTGGGTCGGACGACTCGCCATGCCATGCCTGATCATCTTTCACCGACGGAACAGTGCCCTTCTTTCCAGAAGATTCAAAAGCCTGATCAAACAAAAGACCTTCCGACTTCACCGGTAAATTTCGCAAAAAAGCCGCGCCGACCGCGGCAAAGAAAACCAGTAAAAAGATACCGCCCAAAAACCATCTTTTCATAATTGACCTCTTGAGTTAATTGAGGGCAATACTACAGAAAATGTGCCGGCAAAACAACATCCTTTTTAAAGGCCTTCAAAAAAGTTACAAATGATTGACACTGGCTCTACTTGTTGTACGGCGGGAATAGTCGCAGACCTTCCCGCCGATGTTACCTCATGGCCAAAGACCGGCATTAATTTTGAGGGGACGGGTTTCATGAAAAACTCGATTAACTTAATAAATAATAGTACAATATATATTCATTTAATCTATAACATGTTACAACGATGCAAGGTGTATATAGTGTAAACATCAACAACGCTTCAGTGGAAATAAATCGACACCCCGCACAACACCATGTATTAGAAAACATTGTATAGTAAGGGGTTAACTGAGTTGCATTACAACATGCAAAGAACAGAAGAAAAACTACTCAATAACTTGTTGGCTTTGGAGATGAATCATGACTGAACAAAAAGAACCAGCAGAAGAGAAGCAGATCCCTCCAGCCGACCTTATGCCGTGGCGTGAGTTTCTGGAAGACTGCCCTATCAACAGCGTCCAGAATGTGTCGGAGTATTACGAGAAAACGGAATCGCAGTATGGCGATCCCTTCTGTCGTCTTGCCCCAACACTGCGTCTCCATTGCGCCAAGTGCAAAGGTGTTCGCAACTTCGACGGGCGATGGACACATCACGGCACGTTCAGCAAGGGTAGCGTGGTTCACGACTTCCTGAAATACACGTGCAAGGACTGTGAAGAATCCAGCAAGACGTTCTGTGTCATATCGCAAGCGATTGACGAAGAAGGTAACGGTTGCGCCGTCAAGATTGGTGAATTCCCCGAACTCCATCTCGAACTTCCTCAAAGTGTCGAGAAGCTTCTTGGCGATGACTACAGCCTCTTTGTTAGAGGACTCACTTGTGAGAAGCGGGGGCTCGGGATAGGCGCCTTTACCTACTATCGACGTGTCGTCGAGTCACAGAAAAACCATTTGATTGCGGAGATTTTGAGGGTTGCCGAGAAACTCGGCACCCCGCAGGACATAACGGACAAGTTGAAGGCAGCTCAAAATGAGAAGCAGTTCTCAAGGGCTGTGGACTCAGTCAAGGGCGCTATTCCGGAATCGCTGCTCGTTGACTCCCACAACCCATTGAAGCTCATCCATAACGCCCTCTCTATCTGTGTTCATTCAGAATCCGATGAGCAATGCCTCCGCATTGCTCATAGCATCCGGATGGTTCTGGCAGACTTGGCCGAGCGGATCAAACTTGCCCTCGGAGAACAGGACGAGCTTCGCACCGCCGTTTCGGGGCTGCTCAAGTTCACCTCCGAGGCGAAGAAGAAGAAGGCGAAGGAAAGCCAGGAATAGAGAGAGAAAATGTGTGACAAAACTGACAACACGAAGTACCAAGCATATCTCGATCAGCGACAAGCTCTGATCGACATTGAGGTCGACGCGAGCAACCGCCTCGATCGCGGCATCCTGACGCTTGCAGGCGGTGCCCTTGGTCTTTCTATAACCTACATAGAGAATATCGCACCCAACCCTACGCCATCCACGCTCTGGCTTCTCGGACTGTCGTGGTTGCTACTCCTCGCGACTTTGCTCGTTTCCCTCGCATCCCATCTCACAAGTCAATCTGCCATGCGGAGGCAGCGCGACATTCTGGATCTTGAGCTAGAGAAGGATAAACTAACGGAGGATGAGCAGAACAATGTGTGGAGCACGGCAACGCAATGGCTCAACATTTCATCAATGGTGACGTTCTCACTTGGAGTCACCCTCCTCTGCGTATTCACGTTGTGTAATCTTCCAAAGAAGGAGGTAGATAATGCCAAGCAAGGAGAAACCGACAGGCAAAGCACCGAAAAGACCGATAACAGAGGGAGTGGTGGCTCCGAAGTTGGCAAAGCCGGCACCGAAACCACCACCCAAGAAAGGAAAGTAGATATATGAGTAATGGTGGTATAAAGAAGAACGGAGCGCGCAAACCATCGGGGCAGGACAAACGTGCAGGCGTGGTGGCCCCACAGAATGCGAAACCAGCACCAAAGCCTCAGCCCAAGCCTTCATCGGGCAAGGCGTCCAAGAAATAGCGGGAAGCCAACAATCGCATGGACCACTACAAATCAATCCGCGCCGTTTCACGGCACCGATTGATTTGAGGGTCATGCGGAACGTTCCAGGCGGCGCTGAGCGCCGCCTGGAATGCGGAGCTGACTTCGTCGATCAATTTGCCCCCTGAAGTTTGGCAGGGCC
>CAYXEW010000017.1:0-33738 GCA_964464115.1 uncultured Verrucomicrobiota bacterium | reverse complement strand
CGCCATATGAAAAACCGCCAATAAACATTAAGGCCCCGTAATTGTGAAGCCGGTCCGGTTGCTGTAAAATCTCGTTCAGATGGACCCGGTCAGCCTCAGCCCCGGCGGTTTCCCAGGCATACGTTGACTCGGCCTCACAGTTGACGCCGTAACCGGTTATTATTATTACAGGTGCTGACACGCTTTAAACTCCCCAAAGTGTTTTTGTGAATGTGTCGCTCAGCTCTTCCATATTCAAGCTTTGAGATCCTTTTATGCAGAGCGTTTTATCAGCAGTCACGGTGCCGATTCGCGAGCAGGGTATGCCGGCAAAACACTCTTTGAGCGCTTTTTCCTTTCCGGGGGCGCATGTCACAATAAAGCGACTGTTGCTTTCGGAAAAGAGCATGTCGTTTATGGGCATATTTTTCTCCGTCGGGATCAGCGATGGATCTATCTCAGCTCCCGTGCCGCCGCCGATGGCCGCGATGACCACAGCCATACCGATACCTCCGCGGGTGGGTGTGTGTGATGATTGCAGCAATTTTTCCGCCGTTGCCCGTTCCATGCATTGGTAGAGATGCAGCGCCTCATCGGTGCGAACCCGCGGGACGCTGTCGCCGATCCGGTCCGGTGTACCCTGATCTTCCGCCAGCATGCGGTAATATTCTGATGCACCCAGCTCCTGACGGGTCCGCCCCAGCACATAAATGGAGTCGCCGTTATTTTTGAAATCCATGGAAATAATACGGCGCACATCATCGATCACCCCCAAAGCAGAAAAGAGCAGGGTGGGCGGTATAGATATTTTGCGCCCGCCTCGGATGGAGTCGTTTTTCATGCTGTCTTTTCCCGAAATGAGCGGGACACCATACGCAATGGTATAATCGTATAGGGCTTTGTTAGATCGCACGAGCTGCGCCAGCTTGTACTTACCGTCCGGCGTTTTATCGGATACTACGGGATCGGGCCAGCAGAAGTTGTCGAGCCCCGCAATTTGTTTCATTGAGCCGCCGACGCTGATAATGCGGCGCACGGCCTCATCCAATACCGATGCCGTCATATCATACGTATCAATATCGGAATAAAACGGGTTTATACCTTCAGAGAGCGCCACACCACGGTGCGTTCCGTATTGAACGCGCATAACCGTGGCATCGCTCGGGACGTTACAGCGTATACCCACGTAAGGTTTCAGCACGCTCAGCCCTTTGACTTCACCGTCATAGATGCGTGATTTATATTCTTTAGAGCAACAGTTGAGTCTTCCCACCATGCGCCGCAGCACAGCGGCCGCATCATCGGATTCCTGTATATCGGGCGCCGCCAGGACCGGAGGGCTCCAGCGAGCCTCCATTTTCATTTTGGGGCAACCGCTTTCATACAAAAAGTCCATTTCCAAGCATCCGACAATCTTGCCTTCATAGTATATGCGGTACTCACCGGTATTTCTGAAGGTGCCGAGTACAGCCGCCTCTACATCGCGCCGTCGGGCCAGGTCTAAAAAGGTGTCAACACATTCCGGAGCAACGGCGAGCGTCATGCGTTCCTGCGCTTCGGAAAGAAGAATTTCCCAGGGCTGCAGACCCTCGTATTTTAACGGTGCGTTGGAGAGTTCCACTTCGACCCCATTTGAATACGTTCCCATTTCCCCGGCAGAGCAACTCAGGCCGCCGGCCCCGTTATCCGTAATACATCGGAACAGGCCAAGATCCCTCGCCTCTATAATGAATTCACAGAGTTTTCGCTGAGTAAAGGCGTCACCGATTTGTACGGCCTGTGCCGGTGATTCCTGCCGCAGTTCTTCTGATGAAAAGGTCGCCCCGTGGATGCCGTCTTTTCCGATGCGCCCGCCGCACATCATCAGGTAATCACCGTCTTGTATTTCTTTGCGCTCGCTGGGGCGTTCGCCCACCGCGGCCGGTGTTACACCGAGTGTACCGCAGTAGACCAGGGGCTTTCCAATATAGCGGCTGTCAAACACCTCAAATCCGCGCGACCAGGGGATGCCGCTCTGATTCCCTCCGTCAATGACGCCTTCGTGAACGCCATCCCGAATACGCCGCGGGTGCATGAGTCCTTCCGGCAGCTCTCCGTCGTAGAAGGGGCTGCCTAGGCAATAGCCCCATACATTTGTCAGTAATGAACACCCCATACCCGTGCCCATCGGATCCCGGTTGACACCGAGGATACCCGTGATAGCGCCACCGTAGGGATCTAAGGCCGACGGGCTGTTGTGCGTTTCCACTTTATATGCCAGGTTGAGATGATCGTCGAATTTGATGATTCCAGCATTGTCGGAGAAGACGGAAACCAGCCAGTCTATTTTTTCGGCAATTTTCCGAGTGGACGCTTTAATATAGGTTTTAAAAAGGGAATCGATGTGCTCTTCGTTACCGTTTTCATCGATATAATGAATTTCTCCGGCAAATATTTTATGGAAGCAATGTTCAGACCACGTCTGCGCGATGCATTCGAGTTCGACATCTGTGGGGTCCGGGGGTAATCCGCAGTCCCGTCTCTTTGACTTGATATCCTCACGCAAAAAATAGGAGCGAATGGCGCGCATTTCCTCGAGGCTCAAAGAGAGTATGCCGTCGCGGCTGATCCGCATTAGGTCTTCATCTGAACCGGAGAGATCATATGTCTTCACCGCGGGAGGCGTCGTTTCTTCAAAAACGGGAGCCTTGAGATCTGCTACTGCCTCGCGCCATTCATCTGCGCTGTACACAGTGACCGTTTGAATGAGGGGGTTTGCTATGACTTCCCGTCCGAGATGGATCAGGTCATCCCGCGTCAGTTTTTCACCGCTGATAAAATATTGTGAACCGGTGTATACGCGCTCATTCTGAGCGGCCGGCGCTCCCATTGTATCGGCCAGGATGGATTCAGCCGTACGTCCCACATTGTCGGTGACGCCTGGCTTAAAACCCACCTCTATCATCCAATCGAAGTGGTCGGGAGGGGAGAGGCGGTTGACGGCAGCTTGCTGAATCACAGGATCTGAAAAGGCGCCGCACACATCGTCGATCTGCTCAGAACTCAGATCGTGTGTGATTTTGTAGATGTCGCGTGTTTGACAGGCCGTGAGCTTCATTGAGAGATAGCGCTCAGCTTTGGCAGCGAGCGCCTGGCCCCGCGCGTCGGGAACGCCTTTTTTCAAGCCGATTTCTATACGTGTTACCTTCATTCGGAGATCTCAATGTTTAAAATGGCGGACGCCGCTGAAGAGCAAGGCGACCCCGTACTGATTTGCACAGGCAATCACGTCGTCATCACGCTTTGACCCGCCGGGCTCGACAATATAGTGAATACCGGCCAGCGCCGCATTTTCAACATTGTCAGGAAAAGGGAAAAAAGCATCAGAAATGAGAACGGCCTCCCTTAGTATGTTTTCTTCATATTCTTCGGGCGTGCCGGTTGCTTTTTCTTCACTGTAGAGAAGATCTATATTTTCCCGCGCCTTGGTGATGGCCAGCTTGCGGACGGCATCTACCCTGTTGGGCTGTCCGGCCCCCATACCCAGCACACTGAAGAAACCCGGAGCGTACTCCCGCACTAACAGAATGGCATTGGATTTGACATGTTTACAGACGCTAATACCAAAGCGCGCCAGCCCCATTTTTTTCTCGGGAAAAACCTTTTCAGTTACGGAGGTTAACGTTTCTTCCGTTCCGGCATCCCGGTCCTGAACCAGCAACCCTCCACCAATCTCTTTTATTTCCCGTCCTCCGGCAGCTTTAGCCATCGGCTGTTTCAGATTGAGGAGGCGGATATGTTTGCTTTTATTTTTCAGATAATCGAGGGCGTCGGCATCAAAGCCGGGCGCAATTAAGGCCTCGACAAACCGTCCGGCCAGTTTTTCAGCCGCCGCGAGATCAACGGAAACGGTTACAGCGATTACACTGCCGAAGGCGGAAACGGGGTCTCCGGACCAGGCGGCATCGAGGGCTTCTGAAAGCGTGCTTCCGGTTGCAAAACCACACGGATTGGTGTGTTTTATGATACTGACGGCGGTTTGTCCGGCAAACTCTTTAGCCACTTCCAGCGCGGCGTGTCCATCCACATAATTGTTATATGACATCTCTTTGCCATGGAGCACTTCCGTGTGTGCTATGAGCGGCTCTCCAGTGGGGCTATCGAGGTAGAGGGTGGCCTGCTGGTGCGGATTTTCTCCATATCGCAAAGGGGTCCCCTGGCCGCAGGCCCTGATAAAAGGGCTTACCGCCCCCTCTTCCGCGTACGGTGCTAAATACGAAGCAATCACCGCATTATACATGGCGACCCTGGCAAAAACCTTTTGGCCCAGCTTCACCCGCAATGCTGCGGTTGTGGCGCCCCCGTTACGTTTCATCTCATCGAGGACGGCACTGTAATCATCGGGATCTGTTACCACGGTTACGAACTTCATATTTTTGGCCGCCGATCGCAACATCGTGGGGCCGCCGATGTCGATATTTTCAATGGCTTCCTCGCGGGTGACACCGGCCCTGGCCACGGTTTCCTCAAAGGGGTAGAGGTTGACGCAGACGAGGTCAATGGGTTCGAGCCCACCCGATTCCATTGTTTTGACGTGATCTTCTTTGTCGCGCAGATAAAGCAGCCCGGCATGCACCTTGGGGTGCAGCGTCTTGACTCGTCCGTCAAGCATTTCGGGAAAGCCGGTAAAATCAGCAACGTCTTTAACCGGAATACCGTTTTTTTTGAGGGCTGCAGCCGTCCCACCGGTGGACAGGATTTCCACCCCCATACCCGCCAGTGCGCGCGCAAAGTCTACAACACCCGTTTTGTCTGAAACACTGATTAATGCCCGCTGAACAGCCCGTTCTGTTGTCATAATAGCAGCCGCACTTTCTTTTCACCGGTTTCGATATATCCCACCATTTTGCAGCCGGCCTGATGTCGTTTTAATTCCTGTAGTGCGGTGTCGGCCTGCTCTTGGCGGACCATGATCGTCATACCCAGCCCCATATTGAACACTCTGAACATCTCTTCTTCATCTACGGCCCCCCGCTCCTGAAGAAATTGAAACAGCGGGGGCACTTTCCAGCGAGAGGTGTCGATAACGGCATTGGTGTTATGGGGGAGTACACGCGGGAGATTGTCGATGATTCCACCCCCCGTGATATGAGCCATACCCGTGATTTCCACCTTCTCCATCAACGCCATAACAGGCTTTAAGTAGCTTCGGTGTATGCTCAGCAGCAGGGACTCTACCGTCCGCCGCGTGCCGGGCAGTAGGTCGTTAAGGGAGAGTTTTGCTTTTTTAAAAATAATGTTACGGGCAAGCGAATAACCATTTGTATGCAGGCCGCTTGAGGGCAGCCCCAGAACGGCATCACCGGGCTCGATTTTTTCACCGGTAATAACGCGGTCGCGAGGGACAGAGCCGATGATAGCGCCCACCAGGTCATACTCTTTTTTGGGGTACAGACCGGGCATTTCTGCGGTTTCCCCCCCCAGCAGGGCGCACCCATTGGCGATACAGGCCTTGCACAGCCCTTTGACAACGTCTTTAAACAACATTGGGTCCAGCGTTGAGGTACCCAGGTAGTCCATGAAGAACAGGGGCCTCGCACCCTGTACTAAAATATCGTTTACGCAATGGTTGACGAGATCCTGTCCGACGGTGTCGTGCCGGTTGGCCATGGCTGCGACATTGAGCTTGGTGCCGACCCCGTCCACACTCGATACCAGCAGATGATCTGTTCCGGGCGCCTGAAACAGGCCTCCAAATGAACCCACGTCGCTGATAACCCCGGGGGTATTGGTCTGTTTAATGAGCCGCCGGGCGTTACTGAGTGCCGACATCATGGTGTCAATATTGACGCCGGCGGCAGCATAAGATGATTTCTGTTTGCTCATAAATAAGACTCTCAAAAACTGAATGACAACTAAAGACAGAAAGTTCCAATAGTGGGAAGCAGTATCATCTGAAACTTCCAAAGGATGGAAGGGTCTGAACCCGCGCCGCCCGGTGACTTCTATTTAGAACTGCTGAATTTTGAGTTTCCGCTCATCTCTTCTCTGCTTCATTTGACCGGGAGTCGGATAGCTCATTAATTCAGGATATTTTCCCCACTCGTACCAGTCCTCTGGAATACCCATTAATTTCAGCATGAGACGGTTATAGGATTTATGTACGTCCAGCCTTTTTCCATTTACCCAGAGTTCGAGCCGGGACAGCAGCACTTTTTCTTTATCGTCAAAAAAACGTCCGACTCTAAGCTTGGGCTGTCGTACCTTCTCGCGAAACACTTCGATGCGCTCGAAATCCTGTAGCATGGAAACGGCCTCCATTTTGGCATCGGTTTCAAAATGATTTACAGCGGCTTTCACACCTTTGATGTCATCTTCGATACCAATATACAGGCTCTTGCTGCCGTCTTCCTCTTTGATGAGGGCGAGGGCTCTAACAATAGGAGTCCGTATTTTTTCGGCATCTGTTTGAATTTTGTAATAATAGCTGGCAACGAATTCGCCGTTTTCGTTGATCTTACAGCGGCCCCTGCGAATCGTCCCGTTCAGCAACATCTGTGCATGCGCTGTATGGGCGGCAAAAACAATAACCAAACAAATTCCCAACCATTTCTGAATCTTCACGACATGACTCCTCTATCTTTGTTTTTTAAGCATTTCGTTGCATGATAGTGTCACAAAGTTTATTTTAGATCAAGAATTGTATTGTAAACATTGAGGATTATTCATGAAAAAGACATTTAGCACAATATGTATTATAGCTTGGGCCGTTTCTTTCGCTCTTACTGTTCGCGCAGGGGAGGAAACGCCGGTCGTTCCCGCCCCGAATATTACCTGTCCCGATCCAACATATAATTTTGGGAAAAAAGCCAACAGCGAGAGAGTCACCCACGAATTTGAAATTAAGAATACCGGAAACGCCACACTGGAAATTAAGCGCGCAAAACCGACGTGTGGATGTACCGTTGCCAGGATATCTAAAAAATCCGTTGCTCCGGGTGAAAGTGCATATATCAGTAGTACGCTTTCGCTGAAGAACCGCCGCGGCCGGGTGCGGAAAGCCATTAAAGTTTATTCCAATGATCCCGACAGTCCTCAGTACAGTCTGTATTTTGATGGCGAGGCTTATCCCCTGTATGAAGCCCGCCCGAAAAAACTGTTTGTCCGCCTGAGTCCAGAATCGCTGACGGTTACCAATGAATCAATGATCACCTTTCCAGGCACACCATTTTACCCGGTCCGCGTGAAATCCAGTTCTGAATTTTTCGAGGCCCATCTGGATACCGTCGAAGAGGGCAAAGAGTATCGTGTCAGGATCGTGACAGTGCCGCCGGCCCCCGGCCCCCGCACTAGCGGAAAGATAGAGCTTTATAACGCTGCCAATCAGCGAGTGGCTGATTTGGAGATGGATGCGATCATGCGCGAACCCCTTTTCTATTCACCTAAAAAGTTAGCGTTGCCCGCCGATGCGGACCAGCCCTTGAGTCGCACGATCCTCATACGGGGTGATGGCATCAGAACATTTGAAATTCGCGGCATTACGACGCCGGTCGGTGAGGCCCAAATGAAAAAAAATGTAGTCAATGGAGTCACGCATTACCAAATTACTGTGAGTCAAATGCGGCCCTCTCCAAAACTTGACGGCATGACCGTTACCATTAGAACGGATGTAGCGGGGCGTGAAGAAATCAAGATACCCATCCGGATTCAGTAGCGGGGAGTGCGATGAAAATATGTATTGTAGGTAATGGCGGCCGCGAACACGCATTGGCGTGGAAGCTGGCGAGGGAATGTGATGGGCGCGAAATAGTGTGTATACCTGGCAATGCCGGGACTGCCGGGATGGGGACCAATCTGGAATGTGGCAGTACGGACCTAGAGGACCTCTGCGCCCAGGTCATGGCGGAAAAGCCGGATCTTACTGTAATCGGCCCCGAAGCCCCCCTCTGCGCCGGATTGACCGACAGGCTGGAAAAGGGGGGCTTGGCCGTATTCGGGCCCAACCGCTCGGCCGCGCGTATCGAGGCTAGCAAGTTGTTTGCAAAAGAAGTCATGGAAGCGGCGGGAGTTCCCACGGGTCGCTGTTGCCGTTTTACTGAGGCCGCCAAAGCGCGGGCCTATATCGAGCAGATGGGAGAGGGGCCCGTCGTGGTGAAAGCCGACGGTCTGGCAGCCGGAAAAGGTGTTTATGTCTGCACTTGTAGGGAGGAGGCGCTGACGGCGGTGGATGCAGTCCTGGAGGCCCGCCTCTTTGGTGACGCCGGCGCCGCGTTGCTGGTGGAAGAATTTCTGGAAGGGGATGAGGTTTCCATTTTAGCACTGACAGACGGAAAGAGCCTGGTTACTCTGGCGACTTCTCAGGATCACAAGCGTGCGCTGGATGGTGACTGTGGGCCCAATACGGGAGGTATGGGGGCCTATTCTCCGGCTCCCGTCATAACACCTGATCTGTTGCCCGAAATTGAAAAAAAGATCCTCGAGCCCACCCTGGAAGAGATGAGGTCGCGAGGTATAGAGTATAAAGGCGTATTATATGCGGGGCTGATGCTGACGGATACAGGGCCAAAAGTATTGGAATTCAACTGTCGTTTTGGAGATCCTGAAACACAGGCCGTACTGGCCCGCTGGGATGGCGATATGCTGCCAGCATTGCAGGCTTGTGTCGACGGAACGCTGCACGAGGGACTGGTGCGTTGGAAAAAAGAAGCGGCCGTGTGCGTGGTCGTTGCTTCCGGCGGTTATCCAGGCCCTTATGAGAAAGGAAAGATCATTACCGGGCTCGACGAGGCCGGGGCATTAGACGACACTGTCGTATTTCATGCGGGCACGACTTTCCGCGATCGGGATATCGTTACTGCGGGTGGCCGCGTACTTGGCGTGACGGCGCTGGGGCCGAATATTGCAGCCGCAGTTGACAAAGCCTACCGCGCGACAGACCTTATTCACTTTGAAGGAATGCAGTACCGCCACGATATAGCGCATCGCGCATTGTGAACCTGAAATAAATCACCACGGAGACCGCTCAATGAAAGAACATCCCAAAGCCTCGACAAAAAAGCCAGTCATAGCTGTCATTATGGGCAGTAAATCAGACTGGGGCGTGATGCAGCACTCAGTTGAACAATTGCTGGCGTTCGGCCTGGTTCCGGAGGTAAGGATTATGTCTGCTCATCGAACGCCGGAAGAGGCTTCCGCCTTCGCGTCCACCGCCGCTTCACGTGGCCTGAAAATCCTGATATCTGCAGCTGGCATGGCGGCTCATTTAGGCGGCTTTCTGGCGGCCCACACACACTTGCCGGTTATTGGCGTTCCGCTAAAGGGGGGCGCCATGGATGGCATCGACTCACTGTTGTCGACAGTACAGATGCCCGGCGGAGTTCCCGTTGCGACCGTAGCTCTTGGAAAGGCCGGCGCCATTAATGCCGCCTTACTGGCCGTACAGATGCTGGCCCTGAGTGATCCTGCTTTAAAGCGTAAATTTATACAGCACAAGCGGAAAATGCAAAAAGCCGTATTTGATGCCGATATGAGTCTGGTAAGAGAAGTGGAGAGAATGATATGATACCAGATTGCCGCACGTCATGGATTCCCGTTGTTTTGTTTACGTTTGGGGTGGTGTTTACCGCTGTAGGTGAAGAGGGGGTTCGGAGCCGGTCGGATCGAATGGACGAGGTTTTGACGATTCTAGAAAGGGAACGTGGGCCCCTGCAAGAGGCGGCCATTGAGCAGGAGACGTTGTCGCTTCTAGTGCAGACCGTTGATCGCGGGGGGCGCTGTCTCACGACTGACGAATGGGCCGACCTGCAAAATATCCGATCCGGCATCCTGGCTGACGGCACCTTGCTACCGTCCATAAAAGGCCGCCATGTATGGGGCGAGACTTGGTATGTGCGGTTGAACGGTATCTATGCCCATGACGCTGCGGCAATGCGGGAGGAGTGGATTGCGGGGCTCAGCACTGGCGGGTACACGAGCCTGATTATAGACCTGCGCGGAGCGGGCGGAGCGGGTGTGCAGACGGCCGCCGACCTGGCCGCTTTATTTGCCGCCCCCTCTGCACCTATGGGTAGAATAGAATATGTCAAAGGCGGGGTTGCGGCTGAATATGCCGGGTCTGAAGCCGTACCTTTTTCGCAGCCGATTATACTGCTGACGGACACCCATACAACAGGTGCTGCAGAACTGATGGCCGCCATGATGTTGGGGAGCCAGGCCAGCGCGCTGATTATGGGGCAGTCGACATGCGGGGACATGGCTTTGCGCACAGCCGTCGAGATGAAGCCGTACTATCTCTATTTTACCGACAGAAAGTTTATCAGTACATCGGGCACCACGTATGATGGAAAAATCGGTGTTGAGCCGCATATTCAGGTCGAAGCCCCTGTTTCCTCAGAAATTGTGGAGCCTTCTGCGGACCCCGTCGTGCGGCGTGCCCGCGATGTTTTATCGGGCATCATGGCACTTAAAAAGGAAGCATAATGGTGGATGATAAAATTTTATTTGTATGTACGGGCAATATTTGCCGGAGTCCGATGGCGGAATATCTCTTCAACAGTCTGAAGCCGAAAAAAGGGGGGTGGCTGGCGGAATCCGCTGGTATTTTAGCCCCGCCCCATCAGCCGCCCAGTCCGGCGGCCTTTACGGTGATGAAAGAAAAAAAGATCGACATTTCGTCTCATCGCAGCCGCCTTTTGACCCCCGATATAGCCGAGTCCGCCGCTTGGATAGTCACCATGACCTCTTATCACCAGTTCGACATCACGAGTCGTATTCCGGGGAGTGCCCCGAAAACGCGCAGGCTGGGTGAGTTCGGTGATTCGCCCGCGCAGGATGTGCCCGACCCCATCGGTCAGCCCGTGCATGTATACCGGGTGGTGCGCGACGTCATCGAAACTTATATTGCCGACCTGATACTGTTTTTAATAAATGAACAAAAAAAGTGAACAGAAACAAGGGTGCGTCATCTAACGTGACGTGAATGCGAGTGGAACCATACAGGCATTAGAGGCGGCACCCTGTGGAGTAGCCGGATGGCGACGGGAGAAGGTGTCATCCGTAAAAAAGAAAAACCTCAATGCTATGGAAAACGCGGACAAGGGCGGAGAGGTTTCCGTCGAACAGATCAATGAATGGGTAGAGCGGGCCATGGCCGGTGAGCCGGCCGCTTTTGATCGATTGGTGTCCACTTACCAGGGTCGGCTGTACGGTCTGATCTACAACATGACCTCCAACCGCGAAGATACCGAAGACCTGTTGCAGGATGTCTTTGTTAAAGCCTACCGCTATTTGCCCCGCTTCAGAAAAAAATCCAGTTTTTATACCTGGATTTACAGAATAGCTGTAAACACAACTATTAATTTTCTTCGCAGGAAAAAGAAAAAATACATGATGAGTCTCAATGATATCGATGCAGGCGTCGAGCGCGACCCTGATTACGTTGAGCTTTCTGCGCGAATGACGCCCTCCCGCGAAGCCGGTCTTTCCGAAATTCAGCAAAAAGTGAACGAGGCTATGTTGACCCTGTCAGAGAAGCACCGCACGGTGGTTGTAATGCACGATATACAGGGCAAGGCCCACGATGAAATAGCAAAGATTTTGAAATGTTCTTCAGGAACGGTCCGTTCCAGGCTTTTTTATGCACGTCAGCAATTGCAGGCAGCGTTGGGAGATTTCATAAAATGAAGTGTTCATCCATACAGCGCATCCTGGGTTCTGCCCACTCTTCAACAGGGTCGGAAAAAGTGCGGCTTCACCTTAGCCGGTGTGAGAAGTGCCGCCAGTATGCCGAAAAACAGCGCCTACTTTTATTACTGTTGCACTTGAAAAAAGGGGAAACCCGGCCTGAAGGCGCGGCCGAAAAAACGTCGGCACATATCCATGCCGCAGTCGTGGAACTACAATATGAAAGGGAACATCCGGAGCCGCGTTCGACACCGGGCCTTGGCCACCCCGTATGGCGCAGCGCACTGGCGTCCGCTTTTCTGGTTATGGGCACCTATTACGTGTTGACCTCCCGATCACTTGAGCCGATTGACCCCTATTATGCATATCGGGAAACAGCCTTTGAAAGGCGTATGCTCGTTCAGGTGCCAGGCACAAACGGCGCGGTTCACAGTGAACTCGATTTTAACCGCCTGCGATACGGTACAGATGCATCAACACTGGTGCATTTCCCCGAGTTTGAATAACGGGTCAAGAAAAGAGCCCATTTCTGCGCCTGCGCATCTCGGCCATTGCACTGTTTTTAAACCAGTCCCCGTGAAGCCGCCATTCGCTGCCCGGGTCGAGCCGGCGATAAGATAAGACGTGAGGGTTTTGAGAACAAGGAGCCAGCCAGCAACGGCCCCACAGCGTGATCTCGTGAACGGACTCCCAAAAACAAAGGCCGAAACGATGCTCAACCCATGAAAAAAGTAAGCTTGAGCCCCGAACGGGAAAGACGATCTAACAAAAAACTATGCCGATCGGCATAGTTTTTTGTTAGATGTGTAACGGTGCGTGCGCGGTGATTGCGTATCTCCGGACAGTTTCACCGCTTGCCGAACCTGTTCTCCGTTCCGTTCAGCAGTCGTCCGATGTTGGCCTTATGTTTGTAGATGGCCAGGCCGGCCAGCAAGGTCAGAATGATGGGCAAGGCTATACCATTTGTCCGGTAGAAGATCCAGCTGCAGATGGCGACGCTGAGTGCGGCCAGTATGGAGGCGACCGAGACATAGCGCGTAATGGTGACAGCCATAATCCAGACCACCATTGCTATGCCGACAGCAACCGGTGCGACCCCGAGCAGCATGCCCGCTGATGTCGCGACCCCTTTACCACCCTTGAAGCGCAGATATACCGGCCAATTGTGACCGATGACTGCTGCAGCACCCAAGAACAGATTGATCAGGGGATCAGGATTTTCTAACCAGCGGGAAATCAGCATGGGAAAAACAAAGGCGGGTATAAAGCCTTTTAAAGCATCCAGCATAAAAGTGAGGATACCCCAAGTCTTGCCGACGGAACGAAACACGTTTGTAGCGCCGATATTTCCGCTGCCCACGCTGCGAATATCGACACCCCGCATTCCCGCTACCAGTAAACCGCAGGGAATGGCGCCCAGCAGGTAGGCTGCGGCCGCCGCCACCGATATGATAAGTATCTGCTGCATCATGAACCTCTTATTCTGTGAGTAGCGTGTAACAATAGGCGGTCAATTCATAAAATACTGTTTTGACACCCGCACTCCGCCGGTACCAGTTGTTTTCATCAAAGAGCGAAGAAGAAAAGGAGTAAATGCCCACCCCGAAGTCTCTTCCCAGCTTTCTGCGAAAGGTGTAACGCGTCCTTCGTGCATGTGCGCCCTGAGTGAGAATGTTGATGCGCTTCTGTTTGGGAGCATGTTCATACAGCCATTTTTTCAGTTCGCCCGCCGCCCCCGATGTGCGCCCTTTGTCCAGCCAGTCTGTAGGCAGAGCCGTTATTTTTTCGGGAGAAACGCCGAGCTGTATTAATCGTTCACGGGTCAATTCCGCCCAGGTGTGTTCAGGTAACAGCTCGGCCCCCCAGGGAATGGGCCCGCCCGTCGTTAGAATGTGCGAGACGGTGTCGGCGAGCAGTAGTTCTCTTGCATTTATCAGCGTTTGATCAAAGACCCATCCCTCAACGGCGATAAGTGATGATTCGACCGGTCGGGAAACGGCTAAAAAACGGTAGGGCACTTTGCGCCCAGCATATAATGCCAGGACAACCAGTAAGCCTGTCAGCATCCAGCCCATGGCGGTGGGAGTCCATACCTTTCTCTGTTTAAACCATCTCATTGAAACCGATCAATGTAAGCGCTGTCGCACCTGTCATCAATGAAAATGATGCCGAATCAGTGCCGGAAACGGACATGAACGGCAGCGCGAGCGATCCGCTATACAGTAATCCTGAAAAATCTGTATGAGCCCCTGCCTCGCAAGGCTGTTTTTTATAAAAGTGCCCGGGTAATCAGGGCCCAGCAGATCCCGGGCTGTCTCCTTTATTCTGGCGTTGTCGGCTTCCGGGGGCAGCGTTCGAAGCACCTTTTCAAACAGGGAGGGTTCGGGGTGGCAGGAGGCCCAGTACGGTATCATGACATTCAGCATGATTGCTGTCGCCCGTTGTTTTCCCAAGACCGCAAACTTCTTTTTTGAAGGGGGGCTATGCCAGCTCAGTCGGTGGTCCCAGAAGCCTCCTGACGTAAGACTCAGCTCCTTAATAAATTGCCGCGGAGCCTTTGCGCGGTGCGTTTTTACGCATTGATCCCAGAGCTGTGCGGGAGGTTTTGCGGAGGAAAACAGTTCGGCCGCAGCCATCAGTCTTCTGACGGGGTGGTTGGCGGGCCGGATGCACCCCAGCCGCCAGTTTTCAGACGGTTGTATGCGGTCACTCCACGCCGCCTCCATTTTCCACCACACGTCCCAGATATGCCGTATGAATGCTCGACCTTCTTTCTGTTTTCCCGCCGCCGTTCTGTCGGGCAGTAACCCTCCGACTCCCAGCAACAGGGCATATGCTTTCATGCTGTCACCTTCGGCTTGATCGCGCAGCCGGTGCACGGGTACGGCTTCACTCAGTGCCTGAAAAGCCTCGGTGTTTTGAGCGTAGCCGAGGGCCCTCATGAAAGCGCTGTAGAGTGTCTGTTCAGTGCCACAACCGACGCTGTCCGCCGCGAGGCGCAGTGTCTTACGGCGCATGCGCTCATGACCGGCCGCCTCCAGAATGATGCCCTTCTGCTCCGGGGACAGCTTTTTTATAATCTGGAAGCAGGGCGTATTTTCTGTCCGTGCCACATAGGGATAAGCGGCGATATCGATCGAATCGAATAAGTGATCAAGGGCTATATTCGCTTGATCCTGAAGGCTGATTTCGATGGTGCCAGGCGGCAGTACGTGTTCCGGGAGCTGTCCCCTGTAAAAGGTAAAATGTGCGCATACCCGATTATAGGCCGGGTTGTCTGAGTGACCGTGCCTGACCCAGTCCGAGGGATGTATATGCACTTCTACATCCCCTTCACGTATGCGGTCGTGCCCAATGCGCAGCACGGCTTGTTTGAAGTCGGGGCCTTCACCTCTGTTCCATTTGCCCTGATAATCAATTTCGACCGTTTCCCCGCCCGTTGATATAAACTTGGCCGGTCGCAACCGCGCATCATACCAGATGCATTGAAGGTGACGCTCTGAATAGAGGAATTCAAACCGTTGATCCAGCGGTTCTCCGACAGAACAGTCGTCCCGTTCGGGCCGAGTCCTGTAGAGGTGAGCTAACGGGAAAATGTCAGGCGAAATGAATCCTGCATATGTCGCCATCCTGGATTTCATATTTTTTACCCTCCCGCCGGAGTGTCCCGGCATTTCTTGCGGCGGCTGTCGAACCGGCTGCCAGCAGCTCTCTGCAGCTGATCACATCGGCAGAGATAAACCCCTTCTGCATATCAGAATGAATAGTGCCCGCCGCGGCTGGCGCCATCGTGCCCCGCCGTATAGGCCAGGCCTGTAGTATATTGTTTTCGATGGTGAAAAAGGTGATGAGCTGCAGCAGGGAATAGGCCCCCTGAATTAGGCGGGAGCTCTCTGGCTGTTCGAGGCCCAGTTCCTCTAAAAATGGCCGTTGATCCTCTGTGGGCAGCTCCTGAAGTTCGGCTTCCAGGCGGCCGTGGATGCGAATGCACGGAACACTTTCGTCACGGGCGCGGTTCTCAACGGACCGGGCCCATGTTTCCTGCTCTTCTTCCTGTGCTTCACCGAGGTTGGCAACGTAAAGCTCCGGCCGGTATGTGAGCAGTCCCAGAGCCCGGCAATATGATGTGCCGGCTTCATTCAGCTCGATTTTTCTCAGGGGAATCCCTTTTTGCAGATCGTTCAGCCAGCCCGAAAGAAGCTCGGCTTGGTCACGATCTTCCTTTTCACGCGATTTTTTCAGCTTGGGAATATGCCGTTCGAGAATCCCGCAATCTGCCAGTATTAATTCCGTGTGAATGAGTTCTATATCCCGGACGGGATCCAGCACGCTTTCGACATGGGGTACATCGTTTGAAGAAAAACAGCGGACTACATGGAGGAGCGCATCAACGTTGCGAATATGGCTCAAGAACTGGTTTCCCAGACCCTCGCCGTGATGGGCACCTTTAACCAGGCCGGCAATATCCACCACCTCTATGTGTGAGGGAATGACATGAGACGGGTGCAGGATGCAGGAAAGTGAGTCGAGCCGCTCATCCTCCACGGTGATAATGCCCACATTGGGTTCAATGGTGGTAAAGGGGTAGGACTCGGCCGGTGCATGGTTTTGTGTCAAACCATTGTAAAGGGTCGATTTGCCCGCATTGGGTAAACCTATAATGCCTGCTTGTACCATGTATCTGATCCTTGACTCTACAGGGCCGTCTGCGGATAATGCGTCCTTGTGCCAACGTGCCGTACTGTTCAATGCTGATTCTATGGTTATAACACGACAGGACATTAAAAGAAGTTTTCTTTCGGGGAAATGGCGGGGGGTATGCCGAATCCTCCAGGTCGTCTTCGCGCTGCTCCTGTATGTTACGACAGGCTGTGGCCGCCCGCCGGCTGATATTCGGGTGACCCCTCTCGTTGAAACAGTACAAAAAGTAGCGCCAAGTGTCGTTAATATAGGGACTGAGCGCATTGTCAAGGTAGTGCACCACGATCCGTTCAGCCGCTTTCGCGGCGATTTAGTGGACCAGTTTTTCCATGATTTTTTCGGGTCAGCCCGACCCCGTGGCTATCGCGTTGCCCACTCACTGGGCTCCGGTGTGATTATTGATGAACTCGGTTATATTCTAACCAACTACCACGTCATCGAACGCGCCAGCGAAATCAGCGTTACCCTGTATGACGGTCTCACGTATCAGGCGCGCTTTATTGCCGGTGATGAGCTAAATGACCTGGCTCTCATTAAGATTGAGCCCGACTATCCATTGAAAGCGGTGGAGTTTGCTGCGGATGATGATTTGCTGCCGGCGGAAACTGTCGTTGTTCTAGGCAATCCGCTGGGGCTTGCGAATACAGTAACGGTGGGTGTGCTGTCCGCCATAAACCGAGAGGCCCGCTATAATGACAGGGTGCTTTTCAGTGATATTCTGCAGACCGATGCGGCGGTCAATCCGGGCAACTCCGGCGGGCCTATGCTGAACATAAAAGGGGAGCTTATCGGTATCAATGTAGCCTTCAACAAGGAAGCTGAAAATATTGGATTTGCCATACCTGTTAAACGGGTGCGGGCATTACTCGGGCATTGGTTGGAGCCTTCCAACCTGAAGAATCTCTGGCTGGGTGTTCGTTTTTATCAATCGGAGCGAGGGCTGGTGGCCGGGCCTTTTGAAGAGGGGGAGCCCACTTCATCATCTGCACTGGTGGCCGGCGACCGTTTGTTGTCTGTGAATGATCATGCCGTTTCCAACTACTATGATCTGGGTCGCATTCTGCTGCCGTATTTTGAAGGGGACTCGGTGCCGGTTGAAGTCGAGCGCGCCGGTCGCCGCCGTCTTATTCGCGCCCGTCTGACCGAAATTCCGCGATCGTCGGGCAGTGAACTGGCGGCGCAACTGCTGGGTTTGACCCTGGCAGAACAGGATCCATCGAGCGGCCGCTTTGCTTTGTCTGGTTTGAAAATTGCCGGCATTAAACCCGGCAGTGCCGCGGAAGAGGCGGGACTGCGGGCCGGTTTTTATATGGTCAGAATCAATCGTCGTACAGTCAGCGATTTGGAGCAGGTCCGCGAAGTGCTCTCCGAAGTACGCAGTGGAGATGTGGTGCGCGTTGTCGTGTCGGCCCTTATCGAGCAGGATCAATATATCGTGGCCCGTCGTGCAACCGTAGAGCTGTTGGCGCAGTAGACCTAGTCAAGAACATCTGTTTACCTGATATTGACAACCGCAGGCAACACTCATAGCCTTTACGCAGTTGGTAAAACGTATGATACAAGTAGACCATTTATGTAAGAAGTTCGGATCTGCCAGCGCCGTGGATGATATCTCTTTTGAGGTGAAACAGGGCGAAGTGGTCGGTTTTCTGGGGCCCAATGGCGCCGGCAAGACCAGCACCCTCAGGATTTTGGCCGGCTACCTGGCGCCCACGTCCGGGTCTGTCCGGGTGGGGGGGCGCTGTGTTACACGCGATGCGCTGGAAGTTCGTCGCCGCGTGGGCTACCTGCCGGAAAACTGCCCCCTTTACCCGGAGCTCAGAGTCAATGAATACCTGGCCTTCAGGGCGCGCCTCAAGGGAATCAGACGCAATGTGAAAAATCATGTCGATTCTGTACGGGAGTTGTGCGGGCTGGAAGATATGGGGCGGCGCATTATAGGGCAGCTTTCTAAAGGATATCGGCAGCGGGTGGGCCTCGCTGATGCGCTGGTTAATGAGCCGGATCTGTTGATCTTGGACGAACCGACTATTGGCCTTGATCCCCACCAGATTAAACAAGTGCGCGAATTGATCAGAGAGCTGGGACATCATCATACTATTTTACTTTCGACCCACATACTGTCCGAAGTTGAAATGCTGTGCGAGCGCGTTCTTATCATTGACGGGGGGCGCGTTGTGGCCTCTGACACCCCCGCTCGTTTGAGAAAGAAGATGCAAAAAGGCTCCCGGATCACGGTCGAGTGCCGCGCTCCCGGAGATGCCGCGCTCAGGCAGTTGTCAGCACTGGATCGGGTGCGGGATGTCGATGTGGTTGGGCAGGGTGAGTGGATCAGCCTTTGTATCCATTGCGACGCCGGAAGCGATATGCGCGAGGCTGTTTACGACTGTATACGGGATCAGGGCTGGGGCCTGCGTGAACTGCACGCCGACGTGGATACGCTCGAGGATGTGTTTCTGCTGCTGACGGCATCGGGGGAGGAAGATCATGAGTAGCTTTATCGTGCTGTGGATGAAGGAAGTGCGCTCCACTTTTCTGACGCCGGTGGCTTACGTTCTTTTCACCTTTTTTTTACTGGTGTTGGGTTTGAGTTTCTGGATGCTGCTGGAAACAATGTCTGAAGGGATACACGACGTTTCCGTTATGCAGGCGCTGTTTGGTGAATCGGTATTCTTCTGGATCTGCATGATCATGGTGCCGCCGGTGGTAACCATGCGCACTTTTGCCGAGGAAAAGCGTCTCGGCACATTCGAATCGCTGATGACAGCTCCTGTTCCAGATACGACGGTGGTGCTGGCCAAATATGCGGCGGCCATGACGGTCTACCTGTTGCTGTGGGCGCCGACGCTCTTTTACATTTATCTGCTGAATGTCTTCAGTCCGACGGCCATTCATATGGATGCGGGCATCACGGTCAGCTCGTATGCCGGGGCCCTGATCATTGGGGGCTTTTTTATTGCGGTGGGTTTGTTTACTTCATCCCTGACGAGCAACCAGATTATTGCAGCGATCTCCAGTTTTGCCTTCTTGTTTGCCCTGTTTCTGGCTGGTTTTCTGCCCTATGTGCTGCCGGCGGGGGTGGCAAAAGAATGGGCTGAGTTTATATCGCCCATTGTTCATATGATCGATTTTTCAAAAGGCCTGGTCGACACCCGGCCCTTACTGCTCTATGGAAGTCTCACGGTGTATGTCCTTTTCCTGACCGTTCGCATGGTTGCGTCTAAGGCATGGCGATAGCGCGGCGAGAAAAAAATGGTGGAGGGTGAATGGTGCTATGGCATGTTTACAGGTTGGAAAGAATGCAGGTTCGCGTGGTCTACGGGCCCGGCATATTATTTGTCGTAAAACAAAGTATGGGCGACTCTTGAAAGCGGTTAAACTGTGCGGTACCGTTTCCGCTCAATACGTATTCGAATAATGCCTTATTCGGACTTCACGTCTGACGCCTGGCCGAGTTTTTTATGATGCGTGATTCAGTACAAAAAAAATGTGTAAAAAAGGATCGGCGTTCAGCCCGAGTGAATGCGGCTCTGGCCGCTGTACTGGCAGGGCTTTTGGTGCTGATGTTCAATTATCTGTCGAGCCGCTATTTTGCGCGATTCGATATTTCATCCACCCAGTTTTTTACATTGTCGGAAAAGACGGAAGCCCTTCTCGAAGGTCTGGATGAACCCATTAAAATAACAGCTTTTGTGCAGTCGGGGCATCTCTTGTATCCCGCGCTGGAACAACTGCTGAGCGTTTATGATTATGCCAGCGACAAGGTGTCTGTGCAGTGGATCGATCCGGATCGCGATCTCGCAAGGGCTGAAGAGCTGTGCGCGCTGTTCGATGTTAAAGAGTCGAATGTTGTCCTGGTTCATTGCGGTGATCACACCAAGCAAGTGAGCGTTGAGAAAATGGCCGATATTGATCGCAAACCTATAACCAAAGGTCTTCGCCCGGTCATCAAAACCTTTTCAGGCGAAGCCGTTCTGTCGTCAGCGATCATGGGGCTTAGCCTGCATGAAAAACCCGTTGTATACTTTATGGACGGGCACGGTGAAAAAGATATAGACAGCTTTGATCCCGAGTCAGGCTATTCGCAAATAAGCCGAATGATGGAGCATGATTTTGTTGAAATCAAAAAATGGAAGCCTGGCGAAGAGTCCGTTCTGCCAAAAGACTGTGATTTACTTATAATAGCGGGCCCGCAAGCGGCCCTGTCCGCGCCGGAAATCAACCTGCTTCGACAATACTTGGATGCGGGCGGCAATATGTTTATATTACTCGATGCGTGGCAGGAAACCGGTCTGGCCCCCCTGCTTCTCGAGTGGGGGGTGGAGGTGGACCGCAACGCGGTAGTGGACCCGGCGCGCACATTGACCGGGCGTGAGCTTTTTATAACAGCATACGAAGAGCATCCAGTAACGGCGGCAGTGGATCCTCTGTCGATGATTCTTTATTGGCCGTGTGCCGTTTGGCCGTATGCTCAAAGTGTGGATTCTAAAGCGGTCTCCGACAGACCCCGTGTGCGTGCACTGATGAGCTGTTCCGACAAAGGTTGGATCGAGCTCGCCTGGGACAGGGAGCCTCTGCAGTTTGATCCCGGTGAAGAGACCCCGGGCCCCGTTACGCTGGCTGTAGCCGTTGAAAAAGGTGTCTCTTCTGACCTGGATGCCGGTGTGGTGCCGACCCGAATGATTGTCATTGCGGATTCTGATTTTGCGGCCAATCAGCATTTGAAGGGCGGGAATGGGGCCTTTTTTATGAGCGCAGTCAACTGGTTGCTCGACCGCCATGATCTGCTGGTCATCCCGCCACGACCGGTGGGTGAGTATGAACTGGTGCTCTCTCGCAGGCAGTTGAACACAGTGGGTCTGATCGTGGTGCTGGGCATGCCGGCGGCGGCGGCATTGGCCGGACTTTTGATGGGGATACGAAGAAAATCCTGAACAATGAAAAGCCGAACCGTTTATATTCTGCTGGCACTGGTATGCCTTATGGCTTCGGGCATTGCCCTGATAGAATGGCGCCGTCTACCCGCTGAGGCCAGTGTGCGCAGGGAAAACCGCATTCTTTCCATTCATCCGGAATCTATAGACGCGATTACCTTTCGAAAAGGAGCGACCACCGTTGCCTTGGTTAAAGAGGGCAGTCGGTGGTCATTGCGCGAACCCATCCGCTGGCCGGCCAGTAACACTGAAGTGGAAAAACTGCTTTCTCATTTATACCGGTTGAAAAAAAAGGCGGTCATCACCGAAAAGGAAATGCAGAGCAGCCTGGAGCTTCCCCATGCTTACGGGTTGGCCTCCCCTGCGGGCGTGCTGGAAGTGTCGGCTGGCACGCGAATTCAGCGCATTGAAATCGGGCGCGTTTCGCATGCGGGCGATCATGTCTATGTGCGCAGTCAGCCGTCTTTCGATATTATTGCCGTGGATACCAATTTTCTGGAGTGCCTTCCCGATCATCCGGCCCCCTATCGCAGCCGTCGTGTGTTTCCGCTCGACATCATGCAGGTGCGCAGGGTGGAAGTAAAGCAGTCGGGCGGCTTTGTGCAGCTCCATCGAAATGGCGACGGGCAGTGGCTTTTGGAGCAGCCCTATAAATGGCGCGCGATGACCAGGCAGGTGGATCAGTGGCTGCAGGGCGTTGTGGATATCCAGGTGCACCAATTTATCGACGGGAACACAGAGGATCTGTCTGCCTATGGAGTGGATGAATGGTCCCCTTCGATACGCTTACTGAACGATGCAAAAAATGTTGATTTCTCTCTAACGCTGGGAGGCGAAGTTGTTGAAGAAGGCGTTCGATATGCCCTCTTCTCGCCGGGAAAGATTCTGTTAAAGGTGCCTTCATATGTTTCGGAATGGCTTTCTGTTTCACCTGACGCCTGGCGGGAACGACGGCTCTTTTCATTTCATCCGGAGTCGATCAGGGCCGTCGAACTGACGGGCGAAGAAAGCACGGTTAAGTTGCGACGGCGCGGCGCGGACTGGATGTTGATGGAACCTTTTCAATCGGATGCCGATCATGCGCACATCCGTATGTTGATGCAGCACGTGGCCGAAGCGCGCATTCTGCAGTTTATGAAGAGGGGTACCAATACGCTTGATCAAACGGGCTTGTCGCGCTCTGAGCGTATGATCAGGCTGTGGACTGAAAACGATGCGATGATAGGGGTGACGCAGCAAGTGGCGTTCAGCATCGGCGAGCCGGCCTCCGATCACACCGTGTGGGTTACAGCGGAAACGAGCCCCTGGATTTATGAAGTGACAAACCATGTACTGTGGACGGGAGATGTAAACGTGCTGCATTATATGACCCCCGAGGTGCTCTCGCTGAGCCCCGACCAGGTGGCGCGTATTTCCCGGCGCATGACCGACTCTGATGAGTCGGTACAGCGTCTTGAAGATGGCCTGTTCAAATATGTCGGTGATGGTAAGAGGCGGGTTGATGTGCATCATGTACGTCGTGTGTTGCAAGTGCTGCAATCATTGAAAGCCCAACAGTATGTCGGGACGGCGGCGGGGCACATGGAACGCTACGGTCTTGACCGTGCAGAGATCGAGTTGACGATAGGTCTGACGGCCAAAGGCGATGGATTGATGAAAGTGCTGCTGATTGGTGCAGAGACGGAATCGGGAGAGCGGTATGCGTTTCTGCGGGGTTTTAATTATGTTTTCACTCTGGATAGGACGGTATGCAGCGCACTGGCCTTGCCTCTTACGATATCCGATGAAGAGGCGGGTGATCAGGATCCGGTGTCCAGTGAAGACAAACCATGAGCGCGGCCTTCATTCATATTCTTTCCCGTCTGCTCTTCAGGCTGATTCTTTCACTGCTCTGTCTGTTACTCGCGTGCTGGCTGATTCTTACGCTCTACGGAACGCCGCGGCCCTTAACAAGAATGATCACGTCACACTTGCAGGCCCGGGGCATAGACGTCACCTGTTCGCGCATCCAGTTGAGTGTACGCGGGGGTGTCGTCGTAAACGATCTGCGATACTATGGTGCAGAGACGGATGTGGATCCCTTCTTAGGTGCGGATCGCGTGCGGATTCATCCTCAGTGGTCGAAGGGTTTCGTGCAACTGCATTACCTGAAAATGAGCATCGAAAATGCAACGGCGCGCTGGCTCCTGCATGAAGAATCGTGGGGGCATCATACAGAATACCTAGTGTTGAGTAATGCCAGTGCCACCGTTTACGTCAACCCTGACAATGTCAGGATTTCCGCCTTTTCCTTTCAGGCGCTCGGCGGTCATTTTGAAGGTGGCGGGCTGTTGGCTGTGTCTGCGTCAACGAATGCCCTAATGCATACGCGGTCACTTGTGGATGCGTTGAAAGAACGAGGAGGTACAGAGCAGCTACGCGATCTCCATCGTTCGCTGTACCTTGTAAATGACGCAAGACTCGAGATAGTTTTCAATGTTAATAAAGAGGTGGCTGGCGGCACCACTGCACGCATCAACATGATGCGTGGCGGTATACACTATCACCAAGCCCTGATTCCGGAAGTGCAGTGGCTGTGCCGTTTTCATAGAGGTCAGTGGCTGTTGGAGTCACTGGTGTTAAATGACGGTATCGGAATACTGCAGGCGACGGGGTCGTTTACGCCCTCCAACGAGTGGGCCGAGGCCCGCATCGAAAGTAGACTCTCAGCGGATACCACGCTGGCGTTGCTGCCCCCGGAAATCCACACCGCGCTGTCATCGAATCGTGTAGCGGCTGGCGGTGTGATGGCGTGCTCCCTCGCGGGCGGTCCGGCCCCGCTCACTTCCTTGTGGGCCAGTACAGAGGGGACGCTCAGCATGGAATCATTGGACGTTGAGGGCGTCTCTTTTCACGACGTACAGCTGGCTTTTTTCAGCCGGCCGGACGGCATTCAGGTCACCAATTTGAGCGCTGTCTCCGGCGGTCAGGAACAGCGGAACGCCCTGTATGCGAATTTCTTTATCGAGCCAAAACCGATCCGGGTGTCGGGCAGTTTTCATGGTTTTGTAGATCCCTCAGAGGCGGCGCCATTGGTCGGCACCAATACGGCGGCTATTCTCAAACAGGTAGAAGTGGGCACATCCTATCCCGCTGTAGACGGGACCTTCAGTTGGTCACAACAAGCTACGACCCTTTGGTTTTATGCCACGTGTGATGCAACCAACATAGTCTTCCGCGGCGTGAATATGCAGCGCGCCCACTTTGATCTGGCACATTCAAACCGGACCGTATCATTGACGGATATACGGATGTATCGACCCGAGGGGCACACGGAGGGGTGGCTTAAGCTGGATGTTGATGAGGAGCTAATCGATATGCATGTCGAGAGCACCTTTAATCCGTCAGCATTGGCCAAGCTGGCTGGCCCGGTAGCTACTAATATAGTAGCACCGTTTGTTTTTTCCAATCCCGTGTCGGCGACAGCCTCGGGCAGGATTGATCAGCGATCGACAGGCCAGACAGATTTTAAGCTTTCACTTTCAGCCGCATCCGTTGCCTTGGACTGGTTGTCGGCAGAACAGGTGAGCCTGGACCTCAGATACCTGCAGCAGACCGTGGTTATAGAAAGAGTCGATGGTGATTTTTTTGAAGGGCGTATACGGGGTGATGCCACGATCATAACAGATCAGCCAACCGGGACATGGTACCGAATGCAGGCCTCTTTTACAAATGTCAACTTCAAGCGGTTAATGGAGCGTGCGAAGGTCCGTGAAGACTCGATATACGAAGGGGTGCTGGAAGGCTTTGTTGAGGCGGCCGGTGTAGTGGGACTCTCTTCTTCAGTGGTGGGGCGCTGTTATGTGAGGATGGTGGATGGACAGGTTTTCAGGCTTCCCATCATGGGGGGGCTCTCCGCCTTTCTTTCCAGGCTGGTGCCGGGTTTCGGATACCTCGCCCAGACAGAGTTTGAAACATCTGGTGAGATTGAAAATGGCAGGATATTTATGGATAATGTTCAAATAGAAGGGAGCACCGTCAGTGTCAAGGCGCGGGGCTCGTACCATTTTGATGGAGAAGTTGATTACAGGGTGCGTGTGCAGTTGTTGAAAGGGGGCCCCCTTGCGCAGTTGGTGAGGCTGGTAACACTGCCCATATCAAAGTTGTTCGAATTCAGATTGACGGGGACCCTGACGGACCCCGTCTGGAAGCCCATAAACCTGCCTAAAGAGCTGTTCTTAATATTTGATTGAGATGTCGATGAATAAAACGCCCGATTACAGTGTAGTCATGCTGGAAATAGCCGAAAAACACGCCGAAGCGGTTGAAGAATGGTTAATCGCCGACTGGGGCCTTGCTCCGGTCGTTCTTTCAAAACCGAATTCGGACCGCTGCTGGATAGAGTTGTATATTGAGGATGAACTAAAAGCCTGCCTCATACAGCGGGCTCTCGAAGGCGGTAAACATATTCTACATACGGGCGTACGGTGTTGCCGGGCGCGAGATTGGCAGTCCTTCTGGAAGCATCACTTTAAACAGATGAGGGTGGGACGCCGCTGGGTAATTTGTCCCGCATGGGAAAAGCCGGAGCTGAGAGAAGGCGATCGTTGCATCATAGTGAATCCGGGGCTCAGCTTTGGCACCGGGAATAATTTTACAACGCGCTTTTGTCTGGAAGCGTTGGAGTGGTGGGTCGAAAAAGAGGGCGTTCCCGGTAGCCTGCTGGATGCCGGGACGGGCAGTGGTATACTTTCCGTGGGAGCGGCCCTGCTGGGAGTGCCGAAGATTACGGCTTTTGATCATGATTCACAATGTATTGAACAGGCAAAATTAAACATTCAGCTGAACGGGCTAGATCAATCGTGTTTTGACTTTAAGAAAATGGATATATGTGAAACATTTCCGCACGGCGCATATGATGTCATCTGCGCCAATATATACGCCGATATTTTGATTCGGGCTTCGGGTGCTATCCACTCCCACGCCCGTCGGGCGGTAATTGTCAGCGGGATCCGCAGCAGTGAGGCCGACGGTGTTTCAGAGGTGTACCGTTGTTTGGGTGCCCGTGAAATCCTGTTTGACGGTGATGGTGAGTGGTGTGGTTTTGTTTTTAGTATGGAGTGATGCAGTATGAGTGATTTGTCTGGCTGGGCGCTGGGTTTCGGCATATTTTATTGCCTGTCCGCACTGCTGGGATTGAGCAGTTATGACGGGGTTGTGAAGTGGGTGAAAGCTTTTCCGAGGTCTGTCTGGCCCGGTCGCGCGCTGGTCGCTGTGGACATGATTTGGGTGGCCTGGCTGCTGATTGATATGCACTTCGGATCGTTTGAGTATTTGGAAAAATGGATTTATCCGGCCTGTCCTGTTGCCATCATCCTGATCTGTGTCTTTGTCGATGAACTGTTGGCGCCGCGAGCGTTGGGCGGCCTTTTGCTGTTGTTGCCGGCCCCCATTCTGGTAGCGGCCCGCTGGCATCCATCGGCGTGGCGTTACGTCATGATCGTGCTGGCCTATGCAGTATCCATTAAAGGCATTCTGCTGGTGCTGGCGCCTTATCGCTTCAGGAAGTGGATGGAATGGTTTGTCAAACGCCCGTCGTCAGCAAAGCATGCCTGCTATGCGGTGCTGGTGTTGGGACTGTTTCTTGTCGGCTTGGCCTTTACGGTGTATTGATGGCCATACGTGCTACAACCCGCTTTCTCGTACTGCGCGGAGGCGCCATCGGGGATTTTATCCAAACGTTGCCGGCTCTGCAGGCCTTGAAAACTCAATGGCCCAATGCATATATAGAACTGATTGGCTATCCACATATTGCCATGTTGGCCAAGGAGGCCGGACTGGTTGACTGCGTTCGCTCGCTGGACCGAGCGGGGATGGCCCGCTATTTTGTTCCGGGAGCCCATTTTCCGGCGGAAGATGTGAAATACATCCGATCTTTCGATCTGATTCTTCATTATCTCCATGATCCGAATGGCATCGTTACTGAAAATCTTGAGCGCGCGGGCGCGCGGAAGGTGATTTATGGATACCCCCTCGTCAGTGATTGTCATGCGGCTGTGCATCTGGTCCGTCCGCTGGAGGCATTGGCAATCTATGTGGAATCTCCTGTGCCGGCCCTTCAGCTTTCTAAAGACAGAGTTGCCTCGGGTCGCGCATGGCTGGAGAAGATCACGGCGGTAGATAACGCCTTTGCCATTCATCCGGGAAGTGGCAGCAAAAAAAAGAACTGGCCTTTGGACCGCTTTTTAGAATGTTACAGCACCGTAAAGGATTTAGGATTTGCGCCCTATTTTATAATCGGGGAGGCCGATGAAGATCTTGTGGGGGGCATACAGAGAGCCCTTCCTTCCGCCCCTGTGCTTGCTGGAAAAACACTCCCTGAAGTGGCCTTTGTGCTGGCTAATACCTGCATGTATCTTGGCAATGACTCCGGGATAGCCCACCTGGCGGCGGCCGTGGGGTGTAAAACGCTGGTTCTCTTTGGTCCTGCAGATGCCGCATGCTGGGCCCCGCGCGGTCGGCAGGTCCATGTGTTGCAGTCATCAGATGGCGCGATGACGTCCATATCTTTCACCGACGTCTTTGACGCTATTGTCGATATGAAGAGCTGAGGCTTATTCAGGAATGAAGATTTTCTGCCCGACCTTTAACCGGTCAGGATTCTGCAGTTTATTGGCTTGAATCAGGACCCTGACGGAAACACCGTAGGCAGACGCGATTTCTGAAAGTGTTTCGCCTCCGGCGACCGTATGTTCAACGCCATATTCGCTGATACGGGTATGGCCTCCGGCGGTCTGTGATTTGCTGACGACATCGGCAATGGTTTTACTCATTTGGTTGACTATTTTTTTACGATCCTGCACCCGCTGTTCTTCCAGCGCTGCGATATGCTTTTGCAAACGCTCCATCTCTTCTTTTGATTTGGAAAGAATAGATTGTCCCTGTTGGCTGGATGACAGTTTTATTCTTTCCAGCTCCTGCCAGAGTTGCTCCTGCTGGTCCTGAATCAATTGTATTCTACCCTTAGTTTGTTGAAGCTCTTCCCGTACCAGTGCGAGATCTTCACGCGTGCGCATCGACTGTTGCTGCATATCGGCCGTGGTTACAAAACATCCGGTCAGCAACAACGTCGGGATGAGCACGCCGGTAAGTAAAGCGAGGCGCTGAATGGTTTTCTTTGTCTTTTTCATGGCCGCATACTATACCATTGCATTTACGGATAACACCGCAACTTTAATCTTTTTTCCCAGTTGCAGAGAAGGTTTTCCAGTACCTTGACAGCGTTATGGATGCATTCATTCTGCGCCAGAATGTTCTCGCAGGATGAGACATAAGGGCCTTGGCCCATCTCGTCCGCGCAGTGTTCCAGAAGACCCTGAATGGTGTTTTCCGTAGCCTCCAGATGAAACTGCAGGCCTATCACATGCTCGCGCCAGGCAAAGGCCTGATGGGGGCAGGCCTCTGATGTGGCCAGATGTGCCGCACCCGCCGGTATTTCAAAAGTGTCGCCATGCCAGTGAAAAGCCTCAACCGACGTCGGCAGACCCCACTCATTTCCATGGGGCGTCGCTTCCACCGGAAACCACCCGATTTCTTTCTGGCAACTGGGATACACCTTTGCCCCCAATGCATGAGCGATGAGCTGGGCTCCGAGGCAAATACCCCACAGAGGCTTTTCGGACTCTAAGCATTGCCGGATAAAATTCGTTTCAGCCTTCAACCATGGATATATACCGGAGTCATGAACACCCATGGGGCCGCCCATGATGATGAACCAGTCATAATTATCTATTTGAGGCAGTGGCTCGTTTTCATAGAGTTTGGTGCGTGAGATATGGTGTCCGCGGTCTCGAGCCCAGGTGATGATGTGCCCCGCATCCTCAAATGGTACATGTTGAAGGTAGTGAATATTCATATATAGAAGTAATCACAGATCTTACAGAAGAACTCAGATCCAAAAAGTTGTTGTCTGTATACGTTGTGAAACAGCTTTTGTGGAATGTGTCCCTTTCGCTGTTTTGCAATTAACTCTTAATCATCGTCAGCATCATTTTAAAACGCTCTTTGGCGATCACAGAATGAGGTACGCCGGCCGGCATGATCAGCATTTCTCCTTCATTCACTTTATAATCAGTTCCGCCTATATTGAAAGAGCCCTTACCGTCCACCACTTGAACGATGGCTTCAAAGGGTGCGCTGTGGGTGCTCAAGCCCTGTCCCGCATCAAAGGCGAAAAGGGTTACGGTGCCAGCCGCTTTTTTCATAAGCGTCTTGCTGACTACCGATCCCTCGGAATATTCAACCTGCTCTTTTAAACATATCACTTCACTCATATACTTATCTCCATTTTTCAGGTTTTCCGCCACAGGCGGACCCCGATTTTTCGGGGCAGTTCTTAATATACATCCCCATTCACGCCCACGGTGATCTCTTCCATCTCCAGATCCTTGCGGCCTGACTGGTTGGCCGCTTCTTTTGCAATAGCGGCCAGCCCGCCACAGCAGGGCACTTCCATGCGTACAATAATCGCTTTTGGAATAGTGGAGTTTTTCAGAATATCCGCCAGCTTGTCAACATACGGCTCCGTTTTGTCCAGTTTGGGGCAGGCGACCACGACGGAACGCCCGCGAAGAAACCGCCAGTGCATATCGGCTGAAGCCAGCGGTGCACACGTGCTCATGATGACGAGTTCTTTATCATTGAAGTAAGGTGCGGCAGGAGAAACCAGATGAAGCTGTATGGGCCACTGTTGCAGGTCGGATGGAATCGCCTGTTTCGGCCCGCCTGATGAAGGCGCTGCTTCTGCTGTTTTCGGTGATTCCGCCATGCGCATTTTAAGGCCGGGGCATCCACCCCCCGGAGATGGGGCATCGCCAACGGTATGCTTCCTGTGCGCCTCTTCCAGCTCTTTCACACCCTCCATGCCTCTTTCTTTATAAATGTGTTGCTGTGTTGCCTGCATATCAAAATCGGGTGCTTCGCGTTCTTCGATGGTCAGGGCTCCGGTAGGACATTCTCCGATACAGTCTCCAAAGCCATCACAGAAGTTATCTTTGACCAGCTTTGCCTTGCCGTCAATAATTTGCAGAGCACCTTCGGCGCACGCAGTCACGCACTCCCCGCAACCATTACATTTGTCTTCATCAATCGTAATTATTTTTCGCTTTGTCATATTATCATCCTGTTTGTTATTTGAAAGTAACATACAGGTCTTTTGGGTCATGGGTTTTGATTTAGATCAAGAAATTACAATGTTTGGAAAAGTCCGCAGGAGAATGGTCCAATGCATGGAAGCCTGGCTGTCATAGATCATGCCGGGCTCTGATTCTTTATCACAGAAGAAACGCGCAGGGGCGCACAGTAGAGGGACCACTGGACGGCTCAACGAAAGTGGGGGGTGAAAAACGCCATTGATGTTCAGGCTAAACGTCAGGCAATTTGTTTTTCATCGTTTTTTTAACTTCTTTAAGGACTCTGGCATCTTCCTGATGTTTGGGATGATCAATCGCACTTTTTATTTGTAATAATGAATCGATATCAATCCAGTTGGCTTTGGCATCCCCATAGGATGATTCAACTTTTTTTCTCCATGCGTCCTGAAAATTAACCGGACCGACATCGACCAAAATGTCAATCCTGTTGGGGGCCAGCCCGATTTGAAGCACCTGAGTGGGATTATCCTCATCCAGCAGGGTCGGACTCCCAAATTCAGCAAGCGCTTTATTTGCCCGTCGTATATTATCAGGCGAATTCTCAACCCAGAAGTCGATGTCCTTTGTGTAACGGGGTTTCGCGTGATAAATGAAGGCCATCCCCCCTATAATCACGTAGTGGACGTTGAACGTATTGAAAAGATCAATCAGATCCTCAAAATCAGGAATGGTTTCCATTGATAAGCCTTGATTTACGAACTTTCTCAATATCTCTGTGTATGGCTGGCAGCGCAGATAATCTTTCCTCGGCTGTTCTGGATTGCCAGAAAGCTAAATCCCATCGCTCCGCATCCTCGTAGCTTGCCGCCCGATGTGTTTCAATGCGCTTGCGTCTATTGGCGGAGCGCTCAGCCAATGTTGATGTAACACCTTCATTCATCTCTCCAGTGTAAGAAAGTATCTGCATAAAATCAAACCCGAACCGCCATAATGCTGTAGTTGCAAGACTTGAGGGCTTTGGCTATAGTAACTATGCCAAAGCCCTTGTAACACAGCAGATGCGGCAAAATCGGCAACCCCTTGTGGTTCAAAATGCAGCAAGCTTTCTTTCACCCAGCAGGTGAAAGAAATATACAGCCGTTCTCATATGTTCATATTGATTCAGATCAATAATTTACAATGTTTGGAAAAGTCAGCAGGAGAATAGTCCAATGCATGGAAGCCCGGCTGTCATAGATCATGCCGGGCGCTGATTCTTTATCACAGAAAAAACGCGAAGGGGTGCACAGTAAAGCCATCGCTATGAGATGGCTTCTGAAAATCAAAATACCGCCTCCCTCAAGCTTTCAGAAAAGTGTGACGAAACAAGTATTTCCAGTCATCATGTAGATTATGAAGCAAAACGAGCCCGGCTTTGTCGAAGCCGGGCTCGTCGTTGTTGATTTGTTGCGTCATATTACGCTAGGCAGGCTTCCAGGTCTGCTTTGGCCTCGGTAATAGGGGTGATATTGAACTTCTCCACCAATACATCGAGGACGGCCGGTGAAACAAAGGCCGGCAGCGAAGGGCCAAGCCGAATGTCTTTGATGCCGAGATAAAGCAGCGTCAGCAGAATGCAGACGGCTTTCTGCTCGAACCAGGACAGAATCATGGACAGCGGCAGATCGTTGACATCACACTCGAACGCATCGGCAAGTGCGCCCGCCACCTTGATAGCCGAATAGGCATCATTGCACTGCCCCATGTCCAACAGGCGCGGAATCCCGCCAATTTCCCCGAAGTCATACTTATTAAACCGGTATTTCCCGCAGGCCAGCGTCATAATCACGCAGTTATCCGGCACTTCCTGGGCAAAATCAGTGTAATAATTTCGGCCGGGTTTGGCGCCATCGCATCCGCCGATCAGAAAGAAGCGTTTGATGGCTCCGCTCTTGACAGCATCAATAACTTTATCCGCTACCCCCAGCACAGCGTTATGGCCAAAACCGGTCAAGATAGTTTTGTCCTCGCCGTCCTCCTGAAAACCTTCCGCCGCGAGAGCCGCATCGATCACCGGGCTGAAGTCGCGATTCTCGATGTGCTGTACATCAGGCCAGCGCACCAGCCCGCAGGTGAAAATACGATCACTATAACTGGCTTTCGGCTTCTGAATACAGTTGGTCGTCATCAGAATGGCACCGGGGAAGGCATCAAATTCCTTCTGCTGATCCTGCCAGGCCCCGCCATAGTTACCAACCAGGTGCGGATATTTTTTGAGCCCCAGATACCCATGGGCCGGAAGCATTTCGCTATGCGTATAGATATTGATTCCTTTGCCTTCGGTCTGTTTCAGCAGCTCTTCCAGGTCCTTGAGATCGTGTCCTGAAATCAGGATGGCCTTACCTTTAACCGGTGTAATACGTACCGGCGTCGGAACGGGGTTGCCGTAGGTGGAAGTATGGATGCCGTCCAGCATTTCCATAACCTTCAGATTGACTTCACCGCACTTGAGCACATAACCCAACAGTTCGTCAACGGTGGGATTTTCTTTGGTCAGAAAATTCATAGCATCGTGGAAAAAGGCATACACCTCATCGTTTTCTTTCCCAAGAATCATGGCGTGGTCGGCATAGGCTGCCGTACCCTTGAGTCCATAGGTGAGCAGTTCCTGCAGGCCAGCAGCATCCGGTCCCAGTGCATGAATCCGCTTTTCTATGGTGACGTTTTCGCCCATGCGGATGAGTTCTGCCGTATCGGTGACAGCGCTCCAGTCGATAGGGAGTGTCACTGTTTCCGGGGTCTGTCCAGCCTGCTGAGCTGCCTCTACATAAAGCGCCTTGGCTTTCTCAAGAACGCCGACACCTTGCCGGATATGGCCTACAATATTCTCGGCATCAAAATTTACGTTCGTAACGGTCGTAAACAGCGCTTCCATCACATAATGATCAACCCCTGCATCAATAGCACCGAGCTGCCGTGCGCGATGTGCATACTTGGAAACATCTTTTGCCGATTCAATTAGTAAATCCTGAAGCGCTGCCGTTTCCGGATCTTTTCCGCAGACCCCGTAATTGGTACATCCCTCTCCGCGGGCCGTCTGTTCACACTGATAACAAAACATACTCATACTCTTTTCCTTTCGTTGTTTAAGTTTCATCCTGTTCTGTGAGATAAATATAAAACAAATGAGCGGCGGATATCTTGATATAGATCAAGACATGGCTAAAAAGACAGCGTATTCACTTCCCCGAAGGATTGGGGTCACATAACCACCGATAAGAAGGTGTGCAACCTTAGATTCGTTCAGCAACTTCAAGAATTCTTTGAAGTCGTCTGGAAGTGCTTGATCGGCC
>CAYXEW010000016.1:0-34667 GCA_964464115.1 uncultured Verrucomicrobiota bacterium | reverse complement strand
CTCGTCACCGCACCATATTTGTTTGGAGTGCGGCAATCTGAATTGCCGCTTTGGGGGAGCAGAGCGACGGGGCCCAGTATCTCAATGTGATAAATGACCCACGGATGGCAAGGCCGTCCCACGGATGAGGGAAGGGCTCGTCACCGCACTTATTGGTTTGGAGTGCGGCAATCTGAATTGCCGCTTTGGGGGAGCAGAGCGAGGGGGCAAATTGAAAAAAGGTTGACCCTTTATCAAACAAAGATGCATCGCTGAGGAATATTTATTTACAATGCAAGAGCTGTTTATCGATTATCGAGACGTGAGCCCTTATTGTTTGCTCGTCTGCCCAGAAGTGGCGTTAAGGTGCCGCGCCTTCCATCGAACGGTTAAAGATCTCGGCCATACGGGCCGGATAATCGGGATCACTCTTCATTGCATCGAAATCAGGATCATCCATGAAATTCTGTAAATCCAGCGGCGAACAGTAGGCGGCACCACGATTGATCCAGTCATACGCCTTCTCGTGATCACCGTCAAAAGCCCAGGCTATAGCCATATTGAAATAAGCGGCCGAGGTTTCCGGCCATCGGCGAACGACTTCGCCCAGCAACTCTTTAGCCCTGTCATAATCGCCTTCCCGCAAATGTGCGACCGCCAGATTGTTGCGCAGGCCGGCGTTATTGGGATAAGCATCAAGCGACCACTCCAGAGGGCCAACAGCCAAATCGGCCCGCTGGATGATAAGATACAGTAATCCCAGGTTGTAGCGCGCCACTGAAAACTGCGGATTGATATCGAGTGCGACCTGAAGCATTTCCTCAGCCTTATTCATATTGCCCCGATTCATGTAAACGGTGGCGAGATTGTTATATGTTTCAGGATTGGACGGATCACTCCGAAGCGCGGCCTCCAGTGCCGGCAGTGCCTGATCGAACTGCCCGAGCTGGGTGTAGATAACCCCCAGCATCCGCTGTGCGACATTGAGATTTTCCCAAATCTGGAGGGCCTTCATGGCGTGTTCTTCGGCCCAATTCCACTGGCGCCGTACAATGTACTGGTTGGCAATACGTATTTCACCCATAGCCTTGGCCACCAGTGAGGGATCTATTTCCGGCGTACTGTCGTAAATCCTGAAGGGATCGGGATTGAAGGTGATCTGCAGCTCGTTATTGGAAGCTATACTGCCCTGAAAAACCGGGTTATTGGTATCTATCCCCCACCCTGCGGCATCCCTGTCTGAGCGCTCGTCGGCATCGGCTTTGTCCTCCCGATATATCAGCAGCAGGGAAAGACCGAATACTATTAACATCAATATAAAAAATGACAGGGTCACACGCTGTGCTTTTTTTCGTACATCGGCAGGGCGCACATCTACCGTACCCGATGACGTCTTGTTATCCTCTTCTTCATCGCGGGAGGGCGGGGTGTATGGGCGGGGGCTCATGATGTCATCTCCAGAAAGTTTTTCAGTAATGCTTTACCTTCCACCGTCAAAATGGATTCCGGATGAAACTGGACCCCCCAGACCGGGTATTCGTTATGCTGCAGCCCCATGATCTCATCTTCCCGGGCCCAGGCTGTCGTCGTCAAACAGTCGGGCATGGAACTTTTCTCTACAATGAGAGAGTGGTACCGGGTGGCCTCAAAGGGATTGGAAAGACCTGCAAACAGCCGCGAACCGTCATGGTGTATGCGCGATACCTTGCCATGCATAAGCCGTTCCGCCCTGACCACTTTCCCCCCATATACGGCGCCAATGCACTGGTGCCCCAGGCATACACCCAGCAAGGGAATAAAGGATCCCATTTCGCGGATAATGTCACAGGAAACTCCCGCCTCGGCAGGAGAACAGGGACCGGGACTGATCATGAGACGGCTGGGTTTGAGTTGCTTTACTTCATCAACACGGATTTGGTCATTTCTGAAAACCTTCAATTCCACCTGCAACTCTGCTAAATACTGGACCAGATTATAGGTAAAGGAATCGTAATTATCGATCACGATCATCATGAGGCGGCCTCCTCTCTGGCGTTGGCATAGAGACCTGAAAGCGTCAACGCTTTCAGACAGCCCCGCGCCTTATTACGTGTTTCTTCGTACTCTTTTTCGGGATCTGAATCGGCCACAATACCGGCCCCCGCCTGCACCGAGCATCCTTTGGAATCCAGCAGCAGGGTGCGTATCGCAATACAGGAGTCCACATTTCCAGAGAAACCGAGATAGGTAACCGCCCCCGAATACGGTCCCCTCCGGGCTGTTTCCAACTCGTGAATAATTTCCATTGCCCGTATTTTGGGAGCGCCGCTAACGGTACCTGCTGGAAACGTTGCCCGTATTAAATCATACATATCATATTCATCTTTCAAACGGCCCTGGCAATCGGACACAATGTGCATGACATGACTGTAGCGCTCAACCGTCATCAATTCAGGAACGTGTACAGTTCCCGGCACGCAGACACGACCTAAATCGTTCCGGCCCAAATCGACGAGCATAATGTGCTCCGCGCGCTCTTTGGGGTCGGCCAGCAGTTCTTTCTCCATTTGTTTATCCTGTTCCTCATCTTCAGCCCTGGGCCGCGTGCCCGCAATGGGGCGCACTTCGGCAATTCCATTGTCGCAGCGGACATGCACTTCTGGGGAAGAGCCTACGATGTGGCGGTCACCAAACTCCAGACAGAACATATAGGGCGAAGGATTCACAGAACGCAGTGCCCTGTATACATCCAGTGGATCAAACGCGCCTTCCACATCAAACCGCTGTGAGAGAACGGCCTGAATAATATCGCCCGATCGAATATACTCTTTTGCCTTTTCGACGGATGCCTTGAATGTCTCGGGGCTCACATTGGACCGAAAAGAGGGCTCCTCTAAATGGGACTGGGCATCGATCAAGTAGCGGGGGATCGGTGTGCGAAGCATTTCGCATGTTTCATCGATTCGGCGAATGGCCTCAGCATAGGCCTTGCCGGGATCGCCTTCAATATGAGCATTGGTGACGACTTTGACCGTATGGCGCACGCGATCAAAGATCAACAGGGTGTCGGTAATACCGAACAGGAGGTCGGGCCATCCCCTCTCATCTTCAGCATAGACCGGAATGCGCTCGAACTGGCTGACCGCCTCATATCCTACATAGCCCACAGCGCCACCGTAAAAGCGCGGCAAGGACGGATCGCGCACCGCCTTGAACTGATTCATATAGTGCTTTAGGACATCCAGGGGATCGCTATCTTCAACTACCTGCCGCCGACCGCCGGTATCCAGTGTAACGCGTCGGCCGGTGGCCTGAAAGACGGCCCGGGGCATACCTCCGATAAAGGAATAACGGGCAATATGCTCCCCACCCTCGACACTTTCCAGTAAATATGTGTGCGTTTGAGCGTGCTTTTTTTTCAGCGCCGTTCGGTAGCGCTCATAGGCGGAAACCGGCGTTTCCTGATCGATGAGCAATTCTTTCCAGACCGGCACCAGGTTCCCCCGGGCGGCGCGCTCCAGAAATACTCTTTTATCGGGGACGTACATCACACGGCTTTCTGTTACGGGTCCAGATTCTCCAGGGCGCCGGTTTCGAGATTGAGTCGGCGGTAATAACAGTTTCGCGGCTGGCCGGCGCGGTTTTTCGTATGGCAGATACCGCCAGCTTGCGGGCGCACCAGGTAGAGCAGCGAGTTTTGTTCGCAATTGACTCGGACCTCAACCAGGTCATAGGTCTGACCCGAGGTCTTTCCTTTCCACCACAATTCCTGACGCGATGTGCTCCAGAAAACAGCGCTGCGCTCCTGAACGGCTTTTTCAAAAGCTTCCCGGTTCGTATAGGCAACCAAAATTAATTCGCGCGTATCGATATGCTGCACGGCTACAGGTAAAATTCCTTTAGAGCCGGAAACCGCTTTTTCCAGCTTGTCAAAATCAAGCATCAGATCAGGACCTTCTTCCACTACATTCACAGGCGCACCTCTACTCCTTTATCTCTTAAATACTGTTTCGTTTTTGCTATGGTAAATTCTCCGAAATGGAAAATCGATGCCGCGAGTACAGCATCCGCCGCGCCCGCGGTCAAGGCTTCGTACAGGTGATCTAAGGTGCCGGCTCCCCCCGAGGCGATAACCGGAACGCCGACGGCTCCCGCTATGGCGGCCGTAAGCTCTATATCATACCCCGCCTTGGTCCCATCCTGATCCATACTGGTGAGCAGTATTTCACCCGCCCCACGTTCCACTGCTTCACGGGCCCAGGCTACGGCCTCCCGGTCCGTCGGCTTTCGTCCGCCGTGCGTGTAGACCGTCCACCCCTCCCCGCTTTTATTGCGTCGCGCATCCAGCGCCAATACAATACACTGACTGCCAAACTGTCGTGACGATTCATTCAGAAGAGAGGGGTTCAGTACCGCCGCCGTATTGATAGATACCTTGTCGGCGCCGGCCTGCAGCATGCGCCGAACGTCAGCCGCTTCCCGAATGCCCCCACCGACGGTAAGCGGCATGAATACTTTCCGAGCAACGGCCCGCACGATGTCGACCATGGTGTCCCGGCCCTCATGTGAAGCCGTTATATCCAAAAAGGTCAGCTCGTCAGCTCCCTGTTCCTCATAGGCATGGGCCGCTTCAACGGGGTCGCCCGCATCACGTAGCTCAACGAACTGAACGCCCTTGACAACGCGGCCGCCCGTCACATCCAGGCAGGGTATAATGCGTTTGGCCAACATGGTTACAGTCCTCGCAAGCGGTCGATTAATGATTGATATAGTCGGCTATACAAGATACCACATAAGCCGCCTGTTCATCGGTCAGCTCCGGATAAACCGGAAGTGCCAGCGTACTCTGCGCGGCGGATTCGGCCTCTGGCAGGGCGCCCGCCGGATATCCGAGATAAGCAAAACATTCCTGCAGATGAAGGGGGACCGGATAGTAGACTTCATGCCCCACGTCTTTTTCCTGCAGATAATCTCTCAGCGCATCGCGACGGGGCACGCGCACGATGTATTGATTGAAAATATGTCTACTCTGCGTGACCTCGGGCAACACGACACCGCGGCCGGACAGCCAGGCGTCGGTTCCTGTGGGCAATACGCGACTGAAAAGTTCATCGTATCGGGCCGCATTGTGCTGGCGGGCCTCTGACCAGGCATCCAGGTGGCGGAGTTTTATACTGACCACTGCAGCCTGCAGGGCGTCGAGACGAAAATTGCCGCCTATCAGGGCGTGATAATATTTGGGGGCAGAGCCATGATTGCGAAGCTTGAGCAGCTTTTCATAGCGGGCGGAGTCCTGTGTTACCACCATTCCTCCATCCCCGGCCGCGCCGAGATTTTTGGAAGGAAAGAATGAAAAACACCCGTACGCCCCCATCGAACCGGCACGGCGGCCGTTGCTTTCGGCTCCAATGGCCTGCGCGGCGTCCTCTATTACCACGAGGTGATGCTTTTCAGCCAGTTGCAAAAGGGGATCCATATCCGCTGTTTGACCGTATAAATGGACCGGCATAATGGCCCTGGTGCGGCGCGTGATTTTCTTTTCTATAAGCGAGGGGTTGATGTTATAGGTGGCGGGGTCAATATCCACAAATACCGGCGTGGCTCCCACTCTTGCAATGCATCCGCCCGTGGCAAAAAAGGTGTACGGCGTTGTTATGACTTCGTCACCCGGACCGATCTCTTCACACATCAGCGCAATCAGCAGTGCATCTGTTCCCGAAGAGACCCCCACGGCATAAGGTGAATGGCAGTAGGCCGCCACCTCTTCTTCACATGCTTTCACGCGTGGACCGAGAATAAAATACTGTGACTCAAACACGTCGAGAACGGCTGGTTCGATTTCATGTTTCAGGCCGGCATATTGAGCTTTCAAGTCTAACAGAGGTACTTTCATAATTGGCTCCTTACATTAAGGGATTTAAATGCTTTTTCAACTCCGCTTCCAGATCGCGCCGCTCATAAGCGGCCACCCGTTCGCGCTGACCCTCGATAACGGAAGATCGGAAGGTGCTATCATGCACGAGACACCCCATCATCTCAGCAACATAATCGTATTCTTTCCGGGAGACAAGTATGCCGGCACCCCCCATCGTGTCGGGCACGGCACCCGCCGCAAAGGAGAGAACGGGCAGATCATGAACCATCGCCTCCATCACCGGTATACAGAAGCCCTCATGTTCGCTCATACACAAAAACATATGAGACAGCTGATAAAACGCATTGAGCTCATCCTGTCTGACGGCGCCCACTAGGTGAATATTCCTTAATTGGAGTTCCCGCATGCGCGTCAGAAGGAGCGCGTGATATTGTTCTGTGCCGGCAAATGAGCCTACATGTATGAACCGCGATCGGGGCTCGACATACTCTTGAAAATAATAAAAGGCGTGCAGTAAATCCTCGATGCGCTTGTTGGGGACACAGCGGCCGACAAAGAGAATATTCACCATGCCGTCATCAAAGGTTTTAATGGTCTTTCGATCGGGGCGATCGCGCAGCTTCGAGAAATCGAGTATCAGGGGCAGCACCTCAACCCGGCCATAACCGAGCGCGCGCAACTCTTCGGCATTATAGGCGCTGTCTGCCAACACCACATCAGCACACCCCGCCAAGTGCTCCAGTTGCTCCCGTCCGCGCGCCAGGTGGCCTGCTATCTGTTCCTGAATTCCCCTAAAAAACTCGGGCGGTGTAATATTATGATACAGAATGACTTTCCGGCAGGGCAGCGTTTGAAAGACATCATTCACGAGTGACCCGATAGAGAGGTGCAGTATGGCCACATCATCCGCTTTAACCAGCTCCTGAGCTTTCGAAATGTCCTCCGCCTCGTGTCTCAATTGCGGGAGGATCCTGCGCGTTTCAGAAATCACCGTCGTCGCGTAACCCCAGCGCTTAAACAGATCGGTCATGAAACGCGCTTCATTACTGATGGCATCACCATGGCTGAAACCGGCAACAAATTGATGAATTGTTTTCATTGTATTCTCTATTCAACTGCTGGCACTGAAAAAATGTACTGCTTCGTTAAATCGTTTTTCAACGGCCGTCCAGGAATATTCACGGAGCACATAGGCCCGGCCCGCCCGCGCCAACTCGCGTGCCATATCAGCATGATCCAGCAGGAAAAGCAACTCCTCTTCGAATTCGGGATAGTAGCGAAACCACAGACCGCCGCCGCTCTGCCTGCACTGCCACGTCAACACTTCACTGCCGGCATGCACCAGCGCCGGCGTCCCGGCCAGCCAGGACTCCAGCAACACGATACCCAGGCTCTCGTAGGTGGAGGGGTGAACGAAGACGGCAGCCCCCGCCATCACCCGCCTCTTTTCTTCTTCGCTGACAAAGCCGAGATCTGTAATGTGAGGCTCCAGTTCAACGGGCGCCTCAATCGCCCCCCTTCCCGTGAAGACCAGTTTTACGTCGCGACCCGTTCGCTCCCGGAACGCGTGCAGGTAATCGCACAACAATGTCGTTCCCTTCATGGGCTCTCTGCGGCCGGAGTACAACACGTAGGGCGCATCGACGGGAAGACCGTGAACACCCACGCTCGCATCGACCTCAAACGGGTCCAGCCCCATACCAACGACGCGGCAGCGGTCGCGGTCGAGATCAAAAAGGCGGCACGCAAACGACTGTTCCGGCACGGTGTTGAAGAGCAGACCGGCGACCGACTGAAACAGGGTACGCATGAGCTTCAGATAGGCAAACGGCTCATCGTGAAGGCACGGAATTAACAGCGTTTTCTCAGCACTAATGCGGGCGGCATGATAAACGAGACCAAACAGATAGGGGCCCGTAATAACGAGATTATACAAAGACCCTTCTCTTTCAAGGTGCTGACAGAGCGCACGGCTGTTGACGCTGTTGTTGATCCAGGAAAGCTCTTTTTCCTCAGAAACCGGTATCCCGCGGCTGATTTCGGACTGGACACTCAAAAAGGTTCCCACATCGCGATCTTCATCAACCGGAAAATAGGTTACGTCGAGACCGTCTTCGTTAAATGTTCCGGGAGGGTGCTTGTTTTCCCACGTAAAATGATCTTCTGCACAGGTCGTCAGATAGACGACCCGGTGACCGGCCCGGCAGGCGCTGTAAGCCATATTTTTAAACAGCGTCTCAGCTCCGCCCACCGTAGCGCCTTTGGCAAAGCGTGGGCAGACAAAGGCTATATGGATACCATCGCTCATGAATACATTATGCCGGGCGGCGCTCTTCCAGTTCTCTGATGCGGGCTTCCAGCTTGTCAGTGCGCGCGGCATATTTCTCGTCGACGCCCTCGACCGCCGTAACCAACAGCCCGTTTACCTGGTTTTGCTGAGACCACAGTCGATACGTGTAGAACTTGAGCAGCTTCCAGATAATCTTTTTTAAACATATCAGCAAGGGCGCCAGGCGACTCCTCTTTTCACGAATATCGAAATCACTGATATCGACAAAAACGGCATCCCTGAGGCACTGCAAATAAAAGCCTACAAATTGTTCGTCATTTTTCAGCGCAGCCAAATTCGAACGTTCGGCGCGGGCCACACGTGCGTCAGCATAGACTCCTCGGTCCTGCTTATCCCGCACCGCTTTTCGTATTTTTTCCACCAGCGCCTCGGTATCCACACCGGGAGCTTTCACGTCAAATAATGCCTGCGTCATATAGTACTCCATCTCTGTTGACTGTTCAGTATGGCACACACAGGGCTGCGAGATCAATTAACATATGGTGTACATACCTTTTTTATAAATGGTATCCCAGGAACCGTCGGCAGCACGTTTCAGTGATACGCTGACAGCCTCAACGGGACAGGCAGGCGCATAGACCAAATCCTGATGCACCACATTGGAGGCATGCAGAAAATGGTTGACCCCCGTCACACCACCCAGATGATCGCTTCGCCCAAAAGCCCAGTGCAACCCCGCCTTTTCATCCTCTAAAACATTACCCGTAACGCGAGCGCGGTCGTTACACCCCAGGCCGAGCTCCGCAACATTGCGGCGCGCCGGGTCCTCCTCAAAAAAGCGGCGCCATCTGACGGCCGCCGGGCCCTCTCCTTCAATGCGCTGAATGGCGTTGCGTTCGATATGAAAGAGAACCGTTTCGCGGTTTTCAATCCACGGTATGATGCCGCTGGTCTCGCTGGGAACCGCCCTGTTTTCCCCCTCATAGGGGACGATAAAGGCTTCGCCGCCGGGAAGATTGATCAGGCGGTGTTCGGAGGAAGGGGGGCAGAGCCCCGTGTCCGCATGTGCATTGCGAAAACGCAGATCAAAGCACATGGTGTGGCCGGTGCTGAACGTCACCATCGCACGTGCAGCCGATTGCAAAGCCTCTTTCAGCACCTCAGCTTTTCGAGCCACCTCCCGGTAGTCGGCCGCGAGAGCACTCTGCTCCATACGCCTTAAGACTCCCGGCATGCTGGCTACGCGCAAATGGCGTTGCTTTTTTGTTATGTTGAGCAGGGGTGCCGTAGCCGAATATTCAGTCAGGGCCACCACGATATGATGCCGCGCAATGTATTCGTGTAAAAGGTGCTTACGCCCCGCCTCCAACCCTTCGATGGGAAGATCTGCATTCTGTTGCCCGGTGCAGGCATAGGAAACAGGAGGCGAAACCTGCAGGCCGCCCAGGTGTTCGAACCCCCGACTCCATTCGCGGGCCATGACGCGCCTTTCCCGCCAGCCCGGGTTGTCACTTACAGCGCCGGCCGGCTCATCGTATATCACCAGAATTTTTTCTCCCGCCTCGGGTTGAAATACATCGCTTAAAAACATATGCAGGTCAAATGCGCTCAATCGTTCTGTACTCCTTTATTCCCGCTGTATGTATGCGGATCCAGACGAAAGCGAATGTACCGGATTTTGTCCGCACCGAAGTGATCGCGAAGCAGGGCTTCCATTTTGGGTTTACTGTAGCGCTCCAGTTCGTGCAACCATGCTGAACTCTGGACAAAGACGATGAGCGCGTTTCCGCTCAAGGCGCCGGGGCGCGTGTGCTCCGCTATTTGGGAACCCATTAAATCCTGCCACTGCTCCTGCAGCTTGGCCGCCCAATGATCACTGTTCAGTTGCGTACCCTTGACGACATCATCCACAATATCGTGCATGGACATCAGGGCGTCGGGCTGCGGGGGGGCATAATCTGAAATGTGATGCCTTTCGCGTTCAACGGCCCAGGCCCCGCGACTGTACTTCCTGTGGCGAAATCGGCTCATGATTCAATTCTCCCGACAGGAAGCAAGACGTGCCGGCATTAGCCGGTCTATCGGTCTTGCGTTTTAAAAAATACGGGACCGTAGTGAATCATCCAGTCAACGGTCGCCTTTTCCCATCCAATATCATAGCCGACTCGTTCGCTCTCATACCATTTGTGCATGTTAATTTCACGCTTCATGGCTTCCCAGCGAAGAAAGAGCCGACTTTCTTTCATCCAGGGTTCAATTATACTGTTGTTTTCCATAAGATCATTTTCCTGACAAGAGCATAAGCCCTACAGTACAACAGTCAACTCGTAATAGAGTAGAAATAAAACTTTTTACAGAACGTGTATTTACGGCAAAAACTCGTTGGCGAGAACCAGTGCGGAAAGTGATGCCAGATCGCTCTTCAAAATACGGCTGCTCATTTTAACTTCGATGAAATGGTGTTGCCCGAACAGGCTCCGCTCATACGCAGTCCACCCCCCTTCAGGTCCAATAGCCATCAACAGCGGACCCACCTCGCGCTCTCTCACTACATCTGCCATCCGGGCATTGGCGCGATGATCCAGCAACACCCGGGTGCGGGCGGCGTCAACACCTCCCAGTTCATCCTCCAGCAGGACCTTCAAGCGCTTGTGAATACTGATGCGGGGCATAAAGGTGTCACCGGAAAGCTGGAGCCCTTCCCGCATGCGATCTTCGTAAAAGTGCTTATCCAGCACGTGCGAATCAAAATACATCCGCTCCACTTTTTCGGCATTGGTAAGGTAGACCCTCCTTACGCCCATGACGGCCAGTTGAAACCAAAGCCGCTTCATTACCTTCGGACGGGGCAGCGCCAACAGTAGGTCGTGTCGCGGCGGAGCGGGTGTCTCGCTCCAAGTACAGTGCAGCTCAACGGAAGACGAATCCACCCTTTCGATAAGACCCTCACCAACGGGGCCATACAGTAGGCTCACGTTGACGGTGTCGCCGGGCTTGACGCGGAGCACCTCAATCAGGTGATTTAACCGGGCACACGTGCCGATGCGACAGCGGTTCCGGTCCAGCATTTCCTCTTTTAAAATCAGCAAGCGGTTCATACCTGGATGTTGCCGGAATCGCACCTTCTTGTACAGTGCTCATAAAGATTGATAAACTGGGAGGTTTGGTCTATCTTTGAGGCGTTGGTTATGAATCAGAATACAGTGGATACACAAAAGAATACAGATCGTTACTCTGCCGATGGCGAGGGTCGCATTTCTTTTGTATCTATCGTCATCCCTACCTACAACAGTTGGCACACTCTGGAGCGCTGCCTTCATGCATTGTTTCATCAAACCGATTGCCAGACCGATTATGAAATTATTATTGTAGATGACGGGTCGACCGATGAGACGGCCGAGCGCATTCCACAACTGGCAGAACAGCATCCTCGCATTCGCTATTTTCAACAGCCCAACCGAGGACCGGCCACCGCCCGTAATCTGGGCGCGAGAGAAGCCAGGGGAGAACTCATTCTCTTCACTGATGCGGACTGTGAACCCACGCCCGACTGGATATCCGAAATGGTGAAACCCTTTACTGATTCCGCTGACCCCGTCGTCGCGGTGAAAGGGGCCTACCTGACGCGTCAGAAAAATCTGATATCCCTCTTTGCCCAGTATGAATTTGAATCGCGCTACCGCAAAATGCTGAAATCGGAATATACGGACTTTGTAGACACCTATTCATCGGCATTCAGAAAATCCGTTTTTATCACCATGGGAGGATTCGACACCTCTTTTCCGCACGCGAACAATGAAGACACCGAATTTTCTTATCGTCTGGCGGCCCGGGGTTACAAAATGAAATTCAACCCGAATGCCGTTGTATATCATCAGCATCCCCATTCCATATACACGTATTTAAAACAGAAGTTTGGGCGGGCGTACTGGCGCATGGTGGTGTATCGCTCTTACCCCGATAAAATGAAGTCGGACAATTACACGACGCAAACCCTCAAGATTCAAATTGCCCTTTCGTTTTTTCTTCTTCCCCTGTGGCTGCTCAGTTTGACCGGCCATCCCTGGGTCATCGCCGGCGCCGTTCTGTTAACCGGGGTATTCCTGCTCACGTCCCTGCCCTTTCTCAGCGTGATGGTGCTACCGCGAGCAAAGTGCGGCGTCACCGCAAAACCTCCGCCCGCAGAAAAGAGCGCTGAATACGAACAGCGGACCGCGGATCACCCGCTGCAGCAGCGATTGAAACACATCGTGGAAAACATACTCTTTTCACTGGGTTCTGTGCTAAAGTGGTTCCTGCACCTGCCGGGAACAGAGACCATAAAAAAATACATGGCACAGCTTTTCAGCGGACTGCTGAGGCTGTTGGTGGCCCTGCCCGCGCTGGTCTGGAAGAGTGTGATCGTCTGGCCGGCGAGCGCGCTGTCATGGATCATAAAAGCAATGTTGCGAGCGCTTCACGCTGTATCTGAAACGGCGGCGGCGCGGACGATAAAAGACCTGGGATACCGACTGTTTTCAACCAAACTCTGCATGGCGGTATTCTCTTTACTAATGATGCTGTTGCGAGGTCTCTTTATGGGCCTGGGTATACTGTGGGCGCTTCAGCCCTATCACGCCAAAAAAGGGCGCTTTATACAGACGGTCATGCAAATGGCCGGTGATGCCGCCGGCTTTGCAATCTGCTACGGGGCCGCCATTTATCTGCATTATGGCTTCATTTCGGGAGCTCCGGCGCCCTCAGAAGCTTTGAGAGAGTTGTTCTATTTTCTACCATTGCTTGCCGGTCTGCTGCTGGTCATGTTCTATATGGCCGGGCTCTATAAACCGTATGCTGGCATGTCATCGATTAATGAATGCACGCTACTGCCCAAAACCCTCATGGTATCGGTACTGTTAATGATCAGCATTCTGCTGCTCGCACGCATAGCGATTCCCATCGACATCATGGGACTTTTCCTGGTATTGAGCTTTTTAATCGTGCCGGGCTGCCGGATGGTGGTGCGCTATCTGTACAGCCTGACGCCGCTGTCCAATTCAGAGCGCGAAACCACTCGCGTACTCATTGTAGGGACCGGCGATACAGCCAGACTGGTCATGCAGCGCCTGCAAAAAGTAAGGGCTGTGCATTCCCAGATAATCGGCTTTGTGAGTGCTGATGCATCCTCCAAGGGACAACGCATTGAAACCATTGAAATACTGGGATCGCTGCGCGATCTGCCGAAGCTGGTGCAGGATTATGAAATCATGGATGTCTTTCTGGCCATGCCGATGCTGAATCAGGAAGAGGTTATGAATCTGATCCATGAGAGCGGTGGAAAAAGAGGAGTACACTTCCACATCATATCCAACTTGTTTGATCTTATTTCGGCAGAAGTGGATATCGCAGAGCAGAACAATATACCCATTGCCTATTTAAAAAATGAACATGCTCACCTGGTCTATCTGGTGACCAAGCGGTTTTTGGACCTGGGGATAGCCGTTTTCATGGCTGTTGCCAGCTTTCCATTATGGCTGTTGATTTGCCTGGCCATCAAAATGGAAACGCGCGGACCACTGCTGGAAAAGGATCGATGTGTAGGCAAGCTGGGCCATGACCTCTATATTTACCGTTTTCGCACGTGGCACATACATAACGGGGGAGATCCGGCAGAACATCAGCAGGGATTGACGCAAGTGGGTCGATTTCTGAAAAAGACCTACCTGGATGAAATTCCTCAATTGCTGAACGTAATGAAGGGCGAAATGAGTATGGTGGGCCCCCGGCCGGAAATACCTGAAATAGCGGCCACCTATACGGAATGGGAAAAACAGCGCATCTCTGTAAAGCCGGGATTGACGGGACTCTGGCAGCTCATGGGACAACGCAACCTGCCGATCAAAGAGGGACTGGAATACGATATTTACTACATTAAAAATCAGTCGTTTTTTCTCGATATCGCCATTTTGCTAAAGACGATTCCGGTCGTCCTCCTCGGTAAAAAGAACGGGGCGGAAGACACCGGCCACCATCAGACTTTGGACCCCTGAAACAGGTGCTTGAAGAAAACACTTCCGGCTTTGACCGTGCGCTTTATTTCTTTGGGATGCGACAGCATCTGCAGCGTTTTGTAAGCCAAATACTGCGGGCGCAAATAGAATTTTTTACGGGCTTCATCGCAGAGGCGAACTAATTCTTCAGCCGTATAGTGCTCATTGCGAATCACGCAACTGTGCAGACCTTCAGAGGTCAACCAGTCGGCATACCGGGCGGCCTGCAGCCAGCCGTTCTGCTTGTATTCATCATAGGCCGCAGTGCCCGGATAGACCATGACGGGATAAAACTGTGCTGTATCGGGACGCAACTGCACGGCCAGCTCCATCGTCTTCTTCACATCTTCCGGCTCTTCTCCCGGAAAACCAAACATGAAGCAGCCATGGATCAGGAGGTTGGCGCGGCGGGCATTTTTCATAAATGCATTCATTTTTTCGACGGATGTGCCCTTGCGCATTTTCTTTAACACTTTTTCACTGCCGCTTTCAAAACCCACGCACAACTCGCGGCATCCGGACTTTTTCAGCTTGACCATGGTTTCATAGTCAACTTCCACACGCGAGTTGGCCGTCCACGGGATGCGAATACCGGACTCCAGCATGGCATCGGCAAACTCGTGGCATCGCTTACGGTTCGCCGTCAAGGTGTCATCCTCGAAAAAGATACAGCGGGTATCCGGAAACTCATTCTTAATATAGGTGAGTTCTCCCATTACATCACCTATGCTGCGAAATCGGTATTGGTTCCCCATCATCGTCTGCGGATAAACGCAAAAGGTGCATTTGAAGGGACAACCCCGGCTGGTCGTCAGGGTGATCATGGGGTACAGCGAATTCTGATTGAAATAATCGCCGATAACCAAGTGCTTTTTATAGGCCCGACTGACCCAGGGAAATTTGTCTAGATCCTCTTCCAGCGGCCGGTCGGCATTATGGACGACGCCATCCTGGCTGCGCCAGGAAAGTCCCTGTATCTTTTCAAGACCCTCTTTTTCCAGCCCCTTCCCCTCCTGAAAACGCTGTGCCAATTCGAGCACGGTCCATTCATACTCATTGCGGGCTACGGCATCGATCTGCTCTGACGAGGCCATGACCTCATCGGTCATCGCCGACACATGCGTCCCCACCAGCACAACAAAGGCGGCCGGACGGCGGGACTTGATCTTTTCAGCGACCCGAATGTCGTGTTCAATACTCGGTGTACTGGTATCGATCACGATCAGGTCAGGGTGCATATCCCCGGCCCTTTCCAGCGTTTGCTCAAGCGTAATACCACGGGCGGGCGCATCGGTCAGCGTCACATCAAATCCACGGTCCTCCAGCAAAGCGGTGCAATACGACAACCAGAGAGGAAAATACAGGGTGCCGCTTTTCGTCACCGCAGGACTGCGCTGCGGACGTGAATACCGTGGTAAATAAGGCGGATTCAAACACCAAATCTTGATTTTTCCATTCATACGCAATAGACCCGTTCAACATCAAAAAGCGGGATACTATCGCACTACCCCGCATTGGTGGCAAACGGAATTACGAACTTATTTACCCGGCAAAAGGCCGTTCGGATGCGTGCCCCTCTCAGGGCACCACAATAACACGGGGTCCCGGCGCCGGATGATGTCTCGGAGCCGGATGAGGACCCTGATGAGGACGCGGATGAGGGCCTCCGTGGGGTCCCGGTCCCGGGGGCGGAAACCACAGGTAACAACCCGACAGCATCGCACACAATCCAATCAATAGAATGAACATGGCCTTTTTCATAACGATTCTCCTTTCAATAACAGGTTTACTTCTTTGACTTTATCACTTTCAATTTGAATGGTGCCTTCATACGGTGGGCAGGAAGGATGCACCAGCTGGAGGAGGTGGGTGCCTTCCCGCAGGACAATTGCCAGCTCATTGTTGGAAAACTCAGACGCACTTCCATAGAATGTTTTATCGATGTACACCGATGCATCGGGAGGATCGACTTTCAGAACCAGTGAACCCGTGTCTTCCATGGACAGCTTATAGAACGAACTTTCCACAACCCGATCACCCGTGTGATTCATGCTGACGTCCAGTTCTACCAGCCGGGCTGGCTTTATTTGCACATTAATCTGCTCCGTCTTATACCCCGGCTGCCGCAGGGTCACCGTGTGTGAACCAGCGGGAACGGTCATGAAGTCCGGCTTTCCGTGATATTGATAGACCCTCCCCTTGTATACACCATTCAGGTATACGTCAGCGGAGACCGGACGAACCATTAATTTGATGTACCCTACAAGAGCTGCACGCGGAGGCACGGGACGGGGCGATGGTGAAAGGGTTGGACGGGGCGGAGCGACGACGATAGCACGCGGCAGTCCCGGCTTGATGATCACACGCGGTCCGGCCCATGCATCGGCAAGAACCACCGCCCAGCAAGCTGTCACCAGTACGAATACACACGACGCCTTCATATACTACCTCCGGCTTTTATTTCTTCTCTCATTATATAATACAGGACGATCCTAGCGCTCATTTATTTTAATCTTTTTTAGTTTTTGTTTATTGCCCTCGCTCATGGAATAGCATACACATAGCGCCACTCTGAGGAGAATGGCCATGGAACACAAAAAAGCGTTAGTCACTGGTGCAGCAGGTTTTATAGGCCGACATCTGGCCTCCAGCCTGTTGTCGGAAGGCTGGCAGGTGCGGGCGCTAGACCTGCCCAGTCGCGACATGACAGATCTACAGGCACAGGGAGCTGAGTTGATGCCGGCCGATATTCGCATACGTGAGGACGTTGAGAAGGCGGTCCGCGGCATCCATACGGTCTTTCACCTCGCCGCCATCTCACGTCATGACACCCAGGTGCCGGATCAGGAGTACAAGGCCACGAATGTCACCGCCACAAATCTCATACTCGAAGCCGCCGAGGCCGACGAGGTGAAAACGGTTCTTTTTACGAGTACGATAGAATCGGTAGGTTTTTCAAAAGACGGCAAACCACTGACGGAGGAAACGCCTCAAACACCCCGCAACATATACGGGGAAAGCAAGCTGGAAGCCGAGCGCAATGTCGTCGCCTTCAATGACGCTCACCGCGTAAAGACGGTCGTCGTACGCCCCCCCATGACGTATGGGCCCGGTGAGATGCTGTTGTTGCAGCGCATGTTCAAAATTGTACAATGGGGGTTTTTCCCCATGATCGGCGGAGGTCGTGCCCAGACTGAATTCTGTTTTGTTGAAAATCAGGTACACGGCATTAAATTAGCGGCTGAAAAAGGCGGTCCGGGCGAAGTCTATTTTATTTCGGATGAACGGCCTTACAGTATTCGGGAGATCATTGAGCACATTGGCAGCGCTATTCCCAAAAAAGTACAAATGCCCGCCATACCGGTACCCCTCGCATGGTGTGCAGGGCTGCTATTTGAAATGCTGGCCAAGGTGTTGCGCTTTTATCCTTTCGTGCTGCCCCAGACCGGGCGACCACCCTTTGCCCGCAAATCAGTCACATGGCTGGCCGACAGCCGACTGTATGTGGATATCTCTAAAGCGAAGAGGGAATTAGGCTATGAACCTCTCTACTCCCTGGATGAGGGCATCCGCAAAACGGTTGACTGGTACCGAAGCAACGGACTTATGAAGCAGAGCGCATAACAAGCGACACGGCTTTCAACACCTGCTCCACTCCGATGCTCTTCAGGCATTCATTTTCAGAAGGGAACGAGCAACTGTTTTCATCACAGGTAAAGCGGCACGGATAGTCATTTTCAATGACGGCACACCGCTTTATGTATGGCCCCGTTTCATCACTCTTTGAAGGGCCAAAAATGGCCGCGGTCGGCACCTGCATGGCAGCGGCAATGTGCATCGGAGCACTGTCATTACATATAAACACCTGCGCTCGGGATAGCAAATCCGCCAGTTGCTTTAAATTCACCGCATCAATGAGCCCTATCACGGATCCGCTTACCTGCGAAGTAATCATGGAGACGACAGGCGCCTCCGCGCCGGTTCCCAGCAAGACAATCGGCAGGCTGTATTGCTTCAGCAGCTGTCGGCACAGCTCTGCGAACCGGTCGGCAGGCCATGTCTTCAACGCCAGGCGTGATCCGGGATGTATGGCTATAAATGGGCCGGTCACTCCGTACTTGCACAACAGCCCGCTAACGTGCTCCCGATCAGCCCGATCTGGGTAGAGACTCCACTCAACCCCGTGAATACGGCACCCCAAAGCTCTCATCATGCTGAGGTGATAATCCACCCTGTGCATACGTTCATTGCACGGCACTCGGTGTGTCAGAAAAACGGAGCCTCCGCCAATGCCGCTACTCAGTTTGAAACGCGAACGAATCAGTGCTGCCAGCAGGAGTATGTTGCGAATATCACCGCGCCCCTCTATGATGAGATCGTAATACCGGGAGCGATGGTTTCGAATAAACCTCCACCATTCTTTTTTGGAAGCCCTGTTGTAAAACCAGAAAGGCTCCACTGTTTCGATTTTATCAATAAATGGATTACCCTCCAATACGGGCGCCGCAGACGGGGATGTGAGAAAGGTGATGTCGGCAGCGGGGAAACGCTCGCGGAGAGGTTTCAATGTGGGAATCATCATCACCACATCTCCAATATAAGCCACCCGGATAACGAGGATTGATTTTACTTTATCCGGTGTTATCGGTGATCGGTCTCTCAACAGCCGAAGAGGCCAGCACAGAACCCAGGTGACTATATCGGCCAGCACCGTGGCTGCCCGCTTCTTTCTGTTGATAATTTTGTACATTGAAAGAAAATCTAACTACGCACTATCCAGCGCGGCAAACCCGCAACCTGCCCGCCCACCGGAGTGATCCTTCGAAAGCAGGCCTACCCGTGAACTATGGCCACAAAAAACATGATAAGACACGAAAAGACTCAGGTTATTTTGCAGGGTCTTTCCGTTGTTGTTTTGCACATCGTCCTACCTCTTCTGCTATCAACATAACAGGCCTGTATCACTTTGAAAACCACACCATAGAAAACGCTGAACACGCAAAACACCCTTTCACACGGAAACTAATTTCAACTATTTTTGGCCGGCACCTCTTTCCTCTGTTTTCAGCATTTCAACTGCCGGATATAAGCTCAATACATCTTGTGCGTAGAGGAAATAGGAGAGAATGCTGATGGTACGGTTACTCCTGCGGGGGAGCCACTGATACTGATCCAAATGCTCCTCATTCAACACTTGATTAGGCTCATTCCGATTCAGTTGCACCCGTGGGGAAGCACCCTGAACGGCCCTGTTTACCAAATCGACCGCATGCTTTTTCAGATCGCCCTGCATGTGGTCTTTTTCATTCTGATACCGAAAATAGGGGCAGGTTATGTTCCCGATAAAACAAACCGGCTCGCGCTCGCTCCAAAAGGCGTCCTTTGATGTCGGAAAATTCTTCAGCGGCTTGTGCGTATTATTTTTCGTTATAATGAACCGATCGGACGGGCCCTCCCAGTCAAACAGACTCCTTACAGGCAGGTCTGTATGTCGGCTCAAAGCACCCGCGGAAATACAAATGCCTATAGAAAATGAAAATATATCCACAGGGCCTGAGTACATCCCAGAGTGGCTGGCAAATTGTCGCATTACCGCTGCCAGTTCATCTTGCTGGCGTGGACCCCAGAAATCCTCTTCGCCCCCCGTGCGTCCCCTGCCCACCGGATCATAATGCAAAACAGTATAACCTAGCGATGCAATGTCATCGGCCGTTACTTCGACATTGCCATCATAAGCTGTGCCCGGGCTACCCCCTCCGGGAACAATGATGACGGCGGGATACGATATCCGGGCCGGGGGCGACCCTGCTCCAACAGCGGGCCTGTGAATATGCGCATAGACCTTGTAGCCATCGACCGGAACCCACCATTCCTCATAGCCGGTTGGCATTGGTTTAACCCCCAGATGTTTGTGAAACAGATAGGGCTTAAACGCATGAGACAGTTTGTTTGCAAGCTTCATTTGTGTTTCCGTTGGCAACCATCAGCGTCCAGCTTTCCTTTCACCCACGCACCTTCAGCAAAGCGATCCAGAAAATGCATGTAACCCGGGGCTCGTCTAATATACAGCTCATACTTTTCAGCAAAACGTTCGGCCAGCATTACGGGGTCAAACGTCGGGTCGACGGCTGGGTCATACAGCGAGGGCTCAATAAGTACACGAAACAGCTTTTTAGTACCCGGCTGAACGAACATGGGAATGAGAGGTGCGCCGGTCTTATGGGAGAGGGTTGAGGGGCCCAGCGGAAAGAGAACGCGATGCCCCAGAAACGAAACTTCATGATGTCTTCCAATCAACTCTTCCCGGCCGCTGCCGTCACCCGTCATCATAACGACACTGTTGTTTTTCAGTGCCTCAAAAACGGGTCGCATAAAGGCAGTGGCCTCCAAGATTGCCACCGGCATTTTTCCTTCGTACTTCATTCGCAGCCTAAAAGCCACGTTTCTACCAATCCAGCTCAACCCTTCATCAGAGGGGTGTCCGACCTGCTTCATACTGTAACCTTTGTGTGCCAGGCATACCAGCGGCATATGTGCCGGCCCGAAGTGCCCGTGTATCAGCACTACACCCTTCTTATGCTTGAGGCCTTCATCCAGGTAAGACAACCCTTCAAATTCCACCCAGCGGTCTACATTGTCAGGCCGCAACTTTGGCGCCAGCAAAATGAACAGCTGATCCACATAATGATTAATAAAGTACTGCTGTACGGCGGCGGCATCCTCAATGCCCATTGTATGAAGATGTTGCTGCAACATGGCCTTTTTTCCACGGGCCATCACACAATGTACCACCCCCAGGGCGGACAGAATACGAACTCCCCAGGAAAGCGGGACGCATATAACCAGCCACCGTAACGGATACCAGAATACAAGGCGCATTATGTCGCGCGCCACACTCTCATTTGTTTTCAAAACAAACCTCCCTAGTATGTATGCCGAAAGTCCTGCGCCGGCTTGCTCATCGTCCGCGCATACGCATCAGCCAATGATAAGTTCTTTCGATATAGGCTGTCTTTTTTTGTGTATAGCTGACGGGGTAAAGTAAATCGGCATCCCGCTCTACCAAGCCTTCTTCCAGCGCTATTCCAAACAGCCTCGTATGAGGTTCAATCCGCAGCGTGCTGAATTCAAAGTGCACCCTCGACTTCATATGCAGCTTGGCTTTGAAACAGAAAGCAAACATGTGCAGAGCCGCCCACAGACTCTGGCCGGGGGGGTTGATAAAGAAGTTATACCCCACTTCCAGATGTGCCTCCTTGCGAAGGCGCTCGTGTGTTTGGATGATATCGGCATTCGTGATATGTTTGCCCAGCTTCTTGAGAACGGGATCCGTAAAGCCGTCCGGAGAAAAAATAGCGTGATCACAGCCGGCTTTTTGAATCAGGTCGATAAACGATTCATCCATCCCTTTTTCGCTAAACCAGGCCGACCATCGGCACTCCAGTTTGCGGCGAATCATTTCTTCACATATGGCGCGGGCGTGACTGGCCGGGATATTAAAGATGGAGTCGATAAAGGTAAATCTTTTTTCAGTACTGTGCTCCAGCAGGTGCTCGATGTCATCCACTACTTTTTGCGGAGAGCGCAATCGGTATTTGCGACCGTTCAGAAACCCGTAAATGCAGTAAATACAGTCGAGGGCACAGCCTCGCTTTGTCTCCACTCCCAATGCATCCTTGAAGGTCTCATAGGGAGCCGCCGGGAGTGCAGAACGGTCCGGGAGCGGCAGGTCATCCATGTGTACGACCGACCCCGGTGCCGTCTTTTTCAGAACGCCCTGCTCACGATAGTAAATAGATGGCACCGATGACGGCTCTTTCAACCGTTCCAGAAGAACCGGCATGACCGATTCGCCTTCGAGATAAACGCCGATATCAATGCGGGGTTCATCTTCCATGATGCGCTCTGCAAACATGGAAAATCCGGATCCCCCCACAATAACCGCCGCATCGGAACATTCTTTCACGGCGGCCACCGCTTCTTTCAGGAAAGGATAGTAAAAGACCACATCGCGCTTATTGGTGGAGTCGATATTCCTCAGCGACAGGCCAACGGCATCCGGCGCAAACGATTCAAGGACTTTTTTCAGTTCGGAAACAGGGTCGCTGTATACATTGAGATCCAGCAACTGCACCTCATGATCCGGCAACACGGCCTTGATGCAGGCGAGACCCAGTGGATAGACATTCGCCTCGCTTCCTCCCAGGTAAGATTGTACGAGAAGCACCTTCATGTGAACATTACCCAACACCTCTCTGCCGATTCATGGAGCGAATGGTTTTCTTAATCCATCGGCCCGACCGGAGCATAAAGCCAATAAGAGGTGCCGCCATTTTATTGTTCAAACAAAGCAGGGCTGGCGAACTGACCAGTATACGGAGCATCCAACTGGGCACCTTTCCGGTCCGGGCGATAGTAAAGAGAAAGTTGAGATACGTGGGTTTACGCATCGTATAGCTTTTTCCGTAGATATCTTTCTGTTCATCCTGAATCATACCGTTTTGATGTGCCATGTCATGCAGCCGCGTTCCGGGATAGAGGACGAGGGCAAAAGGCTGCAGGCGGTATGGTCTCGGAATCCTAGCTATGAATCGCAGACTGTCAATCACATCGGCGTCAGTCTCATACGGCACATCCAGGATAAAGTCATAACTGGGCGGGACCATGCGGTCTTTATACCGATTGATAATATGCATGGCTTTGAGCATTTTTTCATTGGTCATACTTTTGCGGTTAAACAACTCCTGTATTTTGACGCTGCCGCTCTGCACACCCATCTGAAGATAAATTAACCCGGCATCTATTAACAAATCCATTTTTTCTTCTGTCATTGTCAGCGGGCTGGCCAGGCAGGAAAAAGGCAGCCCAATACGCTTTTTATATTCCTCACAGAAGGAGCGGATGTGGCGGGTGGGGCGCGCAAAAAAGGCGTCATCAGAAATCCATATATAGCCCACGTAGGGCATCGTTTTCCTTACGTGCTCAAGCTCCTGCATCACATGATCAACCGAGCGCCAGCGCAGATAACCGCGGCTTCCATACATACACTTAACGGCATCATTAATGCAATAGGTGCACTGGTGAGGGCACCCTCGCCCGGTCATAGTCTGGTACCCGACTTTGCCTACGTACTGCGCCACGGTGCCGTGCGCCAGGTGGTCTTCCAGCAAGCGATGAGTCATCGGAATAAAGGAATCCCCACTCATTATAAAGTGGTCGCGAAAGTCGTAATCCGGCATCGGATAGACGTCGAGATTTTGCCGGAGAGGTCTCACTGAGTTCTTTACCAAGCGACCATCTTCCAGCCGGTGACAGGAACCCGGTACGGAGGTCAAATCAGACCCGTTACGCAGGCGCTCGCAAAGCTCCAGCATGATATCTTCACTTTCACCGAGACAAATTATATCGGCGCATTCCAGGCATTCTTCAGGCCGGATCGTGGGATGGACCCCACCCCATACAACCGGTGCCCGAAGACCGCTCTCACGCAAAGCCCGCGTCACCTGAACAGCCGCATCAAAGTAATTCGTCATGAGGCTGATCCCGATCACGTCCGCGTCGTGGCAAAGACGGTACAACTCCGTGAGTGTACGAGAAGAATAGTGTTCTACGCCCTGGATCAGGTCATCCCCCATCGGATCCGGCATAAAAATCATTCGGGTTTGGAAATTGTACTGTTTGAGGTACGCCGAGATCGTCCGCAAACCAAATGCGGTGATGTCGGGATACGGCGATATAAGCGTTATTTTCATTATCTGAGACTAACTACACACCTGCAAAATACGCGAAAACAGCGAACGATAGTATGATACCCTCTCATCCTTTATCACACGCCATTCATCATTCTAAGCTACGACATGCCGGAAGACTGGCGAATGAAGTAATTTCGAATTCTGCCAAAGTCACCGCGCAGCAGTGAGCGCAGACCTTTGTAGTAGACAATCATCTTGTCCCCCACCCGATTGCACCACAGATAGAAACCGCCGAGCGTTTTGCGATTAAGCAACTTCATCATCGGCCGGGTGGCCAGCAACCGAATGATCCAGCGAGGGAAGTAGCAAAAGCCGGCGAGATACATCAGAAAATTGACATAGGTGCCCTTCGGCTGATGCAGATGTTTGTTGTAAATCTCGCGCCGGAAATCCTCTTCTTCTTTCAACAAGCCGTCCTCTATAGCTTTCTGATACAGTTCTGTTCCCGGAAAACAGACCAGCGATGCCCGTTTCAGCCAGAAGGGCCTGGGCAGCTTTAAGACCAGGCGAAGGGTTTCCAGCACATCCTCGTCACGTTCCCATGGATTATCCAGAATGACGTGATAGCAGGGCTGATAAATCCGCCCCTTGAACTGCTGCAACACATCGGCCGCTTTGAGAATTCGCTCGGGTGATACATTCCGCTTGTACAACTCCATCCCACGCTCACTCATGGACTGAATACCCATCTCCACAAAGGCGAGACCGGCATCGATCAGAGCTTCAATCTTTTCCGGATTCAGCGTGGTCGGACTGGCCTGGATATGAATGGGCAAGCCGATTTTTTCTTTATATATACGGCTGAATTCCACGATCTCTTTGGTGGGGCGCACCAGGAACGTATCGTCAAACAGAAAAATGCTTTCAATAAAGGGAAGCTCGCGCTTTGCCCACTCCAGTTCACCAATGATGTGAGGTATGCTGCGTTTTCGGAGATAGCGTTGTCCCAGGCAGCGGTACATATCACCAAGCGTCTTTTCAGCACAGAACGTACAGTGATGTGGACACCCCCGCGTTGTCATCGTCTTGTAAGAGCGGGTGCGACGGTATGCATCACTGAAAGAACCCTCTACATGGGGCTCCATGGGAAAAGCCCGCTTCAGCAGTTCCCCGGTCAATGGCTGAATACAGTCCGTTACGTTATCATATATATAATGTTCTTCAGGACCGTAATCGTAGGTGGGAAACACGTCCAGATCATCAATCAGCGGACGCAGTGGATTTTTAATGATCTCACCATCGCGGCGCAGCATCAGGTTTTCTACGTGGCAATAGTCGCGCCCCTCTCGCATACAGTCCAGTATATCGATCAGCGCTTCCTCGCCCTCTCCAATACAGACGGCATCTGCCAGATCTACACAGGACTCCGGCAATACTGTGGGATGAATGCCGCCGATGACGAGCGGACTCTTCACCGCACTCTTCAAAAACGTACAGAGCTGGGTGGCCCGATCAAGGTAATTGCTCATAAAGGAGAGACAAATCAAATCATACCCCCCACATAGATCCTTAATCTGTTGCAGAATCTGATCGGTATACAGATAACCGTCCGCGGAACCGTACTTATACTTTTCCACCCCTCCCGGCAGCAGAATGACGCGACTCTCGTGACCTTTTTTCTTCACCCAGGCAGACAGGGAACGAATTCCGAACGCGGCCACGTCCGGTGGTGTTGGGGCAACAAAACAAACTTTCATAACCTCAGGCCCTCTCCTTGATTTGCCGTTTCACATGCAAACGGCGCTTCACAAAACCGGCTGTCTTTTTGGCGAGGAAGGCTGGATCATTCAACAGCAGGTATTGAATATACTGTTTATTACGGCGAAACTTATAGCGCAGGCTGTTATTGCGCCTGTAAAGCCAGGCCGCAATTTCGTTGGCTTTTGCGGTAAATTCATCCGGCGCTATATCGCGCACATAGTGCGCATCCGGCCAAAACTTGAAATCCGTCCAATCGGGATGTTCATCCAGTAATCCGTACTGAATGCATTTATCATATTCATCGCTGCCCGGCATCGGATCAAAAATATTAAAGGCCATTTCCGTCGCATCCAGCTCACGCATCAGGGCATACGTCTGCTCAAGATCTTCCATCGTTTCTTCGGGAAAGCCCGCCATGAAAAATGCGCCCGAACCGATACCTTTCGCGTTGATCAACTGAAACGCTTTTTTTATCTGTTCGTTGGTTACATCTTTATAGATGAGCTTCTTGATGCGGTCGCTTCCGCTCTCGACTCCTATTTCCAGCTTCACACAGCCGGCTTTTTTCATCATTGAGAGAATATCTTCATGCATCAAATCGGCGCGGGTGGCCGCTTTCCAGTTCACCTTGAGTCCGGCTTCGATCAGGGCCTCGCAATAACGCGTCACGGTCTTGCGGTTAATGGTCAAGGTGTCATCCCAGAACATGATGTGATTGGTGCCATAGTTTTTCTGCAGATACCGTATTTCATTCAGCATACTCTCAGGAGAGCGGAAGCGAACCTTCTTATCCCAGAAATTACGGGAAGAGCAAAACGTACAGCGGAAAGGGCAGCCACGTGAAATAATCATACTGCCCAGTGATTTGAAATCAAAGGTGTCCTCATACAAGTTGGCATCCCTGGCGGGCATGGGAATAGTGTCCAGGTTTTCGATGGGGGGGCGGGTCTCATTGTGCTGAATCACACCGTCCCGTTTAAACGAAAGACCCGGAACCTTTTCAAAGTGGGTCTGCCCCTCACCGAGCATACGACACAGCTCTCGCATCGTTTCTTCACCCTCACCGCGCACCACAAAGTCGACGGCATCCAACTGCAAACACTCCTGCGACATAAAGGAAGGGTGCAGGCCTCCCCACACCACCGGAAGATCGGCGCGGTACTGTTTGCACAGTTGAGACACCTTATACGCAGAAGCGGTTTCCACGGACAACAGCGTCAAGCCCACGATATCCGGCTTAAACGATTGCAGGGTATCCGACACCTCGCGCCAAACGTAGTAATCCTGATCGCGCATCGCTTCGTGATATCGCCGTTCCGACAGCGAGCGGTGGTGATAGGTGAGCTCGGCATCTATCAGCATGTGGTCGCGTTCATCCCTGGCATTCTCCGCGTGATAGATGACCGCTTCGTGGCCATCCTGCCGCAAGATGGATGCCACATAGCCGAGCCCAAGCGGGAAATACGGCGATTGCCCCATTCCTTTCAAACGCGTATAAGGCGGCTTGATTAGCAGTATTTTCATAATCGATTAATCCATATATGGATCGTCACCATATCGTTCGCACATCATCCTGCGCAATGACATAAAGTCCAGATAATGCGAAGGATACTTTACTATATAACATTGAAAGATAGTAGCAAACTGTTGCACATTTGATTTTACTGCGGCGGGGTCTTTGCGATCCATCATCAGATCGAGCGGGCGCTCCATAATCATACGGTTTTGACCGCTGTCATCGCGAATCACAAACGTCGGGATCAAGGCCGCCTTTGTGCGCATGGCCAATTCCACTGCACCCGTGGAAAAATAACAGGGGCGGCCCAGCAGGCTGACTTCGACCCGGGTTGCCCCGCCGCCGCCATCCATGGCCAGACCCAGCACTTCGTTCCGCTTCAGGCATTCATAGGCCGGTCTCAGGGAGCCAAAAATATCGATATGACGGGCAGGTAGCGCCTGTTCAAACTCCCAGCGCTTTTTTAACGTTTTTAACTCAACTTTGGAAAAATGGCGCTCCGGCATTTTTTCCGGCCATACGGTCGGAGGAGCACTCAGTTGATTCATTATGTAGCCGCGGTAACCGACGGCCGGCATCACCATCTGGTTGGCGCCAAAATGTGTCAGCAGCAGGATGGCCCCCCTGCCCGCCTCCAGTGCTTCAGCCAGGACCTGTTCATTTTCAAGGGAAATATACTGCGCAATATTCTGCCGGTTGAACAGGGGATAGAGAAAAACCTCAAACTCGTTACAGAGCTTGCAGAAAAAGGCCTTCCGAACCGCTTCTTCACGGCTTTCAACGGGTAGCTCAAATGCCTGCACCACGTCCCATTCACGCGCATAACAGGCGCGCTTATTCCCGGCAAAACGCGCTGTCAGCGATGCCGCCAAGCGGGCGATTCGGTAACAGAACGTACCGCGAATAAGCTGGATAAAGCGCCGAAACGGACACCAGTACAGAAAAAGTATACTATTTTTTAGCATAAGGCATAAACAAACCCCGTCTGAAAGTACGTATCACACACCAAAAAATGCATGTGCAGGAATAGTAGACATAAGCGGGCGACTTGCAATGATAAATACAAATGTAAAGAGAACCCGCTACCGACCTTTCATGCTTCCACTTCTGCGGCGGGAGGCATTACTTTTTGCGGCGGGTAAAAAGACGAAGAAAAACGGTAGAAAAGAGCATAAGGCCAGCCGTTCCAGGCTCCGGAATAATGATAAAGTTATCGGCATTTGTCGTATAAAGGTTCGTAGTCGGCGCGAAATCGATGGTTGCCAAACCGAAGGGCCCAAAGTTGACCTGCTGCATCTGGGACTCACCCCAGTTTGTATATCCGACGACATGGATACTGTCGTTGGTCCAGGTAAAATAGCGAATATACATATTGGTGTAACGCTGAATGGTGGCATTCCAGGTAAATTGGCCCGAGCCTGACGGGGCATTGTCTCCAATGCGCACAACCCCCACAATATCGTCATCACCGGTTGTGCTGTACGAAACAAAATTGGTTCCCTGGCTGACCATCGGATCAATGGTGGTGTCACCACTGCCGATGATGTAAACCAGTGATCCATCAGGCAGGTTGGCACCGCCTTCGGTTGTTTGGATCGAAAACGAAACCTGGGCAAACAGATTCATCAAGGATGCACCATAAGCAGAAAAACCGACTGTACACACGCACACAGCCAGCACTCCCATGAATTTAAATGGTCTTCTACCATTCATATTAATGTTACTCTCCACTACTATAGTACCCCAAAACCTAATCTTGTATACATCACTTATACATAATCAGCAAATAAAGCGCAAACCATTTCCTCTACTTGTTTTGACAAAATCTGAACAAAACGGATTCGGTTTTACTGTGCGGTATAAGAGGATTGCAACCCTGACCCCCTTGCGAGGCGGGTGCACCATGGATGGTCAGCGCTTTTTATTGCGACGGGAAAAAAGGCGGAGAAACACCGCTGAAAACATCATGAGCCCGGCCGTTCCAGGCTCTGGAATGATGATGAAATTATCTGTATTGGTTGTATACAGGTTTGTTGTCGGTGCGAAGTCGATGGTGGCGGAGCCAAAAGGACCGAAATTGACCTGCTGCATCTGGGATTCACCCCAATTGGTGTATCCGACGACATGGATACTATCGTTGGTCCAGGTAAAATAGCGAATGTACATATTGGTGTAACGCTGAATGGTGGCATTCCAGGTAAATTGGCCCGACCCTGACGGGGCATTGTCTCCAATGCGCACAACCCCCACAATATCGTCATCACCGGTTGTGCTGTACGAAACAAAATTGGTTCCCTGGCTGACCATCGGATCAATGGTGGTGTCACCACTGCCGATGATGTAAACCAGTGATCCGTCAGGCAGGTTGGCACCGCCTTCGGCTGTTTGGATCGAAAACGAAACCTGGGCAAAAAGATTCATCAGGGAGGCCGCATGCACCGGTGTCGCCAGCAATGCAAAGCAAATTAATCCAAACCCTGCTTTCCCAATCCATTTAGTATTTAGACCTGATGGTTTTCTCATGTTCATTACAGGACATGAAACCATTCGATCAATAAGGTTTAGTTTTTGCTGTGTTTATGTTTGTTGAAATAACTATTGGAATTGTCGTAGCAGAATGTTTTGGAAATGTTAGTGTCGGTAGTATTCCCACCATTTTACGGGTTTCTTTTTACCCAAACGCGGTAGAGTACTTCATCAATAGACAAATGGTTGGTGTCGATATAGGACAGGTTGTTCGAGACGGCTGACAGATTTTGCGCGCCGGGCACCTGCGCCCAGCTCCAGGGTTGCATATTCTGAGCATATTCAATGCTGTAGGTTTTACCCGAGACGGAGGCCCACTCAACTGAAATGCCGCGCACATCATAAATTCTTGAGGTATAGATCACGCCACAATTATTTGTGGCAGGTGGGCACTCATTCGTATACACCTGCTCGGTATAATTGGTACCATAGACGGTTGAGTGACCCGTATTGATAAATACAGACACCCCGTTAGTCGGAACCGTCATGGCTACATATTCCTGCCATGTCAGCATTCCGTCTGCATCCTGATCACCGAGGGCGGCATTATCAAAGTCGTTGGTGAAGCCGTATTGGGCCAGCCACCATTGAGGCGTTCCATTGGTTGCATAAAGAGCTGCAAACAGCGCCGTGATATCATATGGTTGATCGTTGGTCAGGTGTAGCGGGTTGGCCACCGTTGTAATGGTGCCGGTCCACTGCAGAAAGCCGTAGTAGGCGTCCGGCGCAGCAGTCACCGTGACACTGCCGCCGATCGGATACCACCCCGCCGAAGAACCTAATAAAGACCCGTTGGGCCCGGCAAAACGGCTGAACTGCACATTGGTCGTCCACAGCCAAACCAACACGGCATCATTGGTTTGCGTCATCAAAAACAGATTTGTGCTACCCGAAACCGGATTATTGCCCGACATCGTCCAACCCAGACAAACGTATTGCGTACCGTTCATTTCCACCGGAGTGGTCACACTGTTGGTGATCACTGCGCCGGGGTCATTGGTATAGCCGCCCGCCGCGGGCACGGGTGAACCGTGCGCCGACTCAACCACAAAAGAGAATCCGGTCGGGGCCGGAGAACCGGCCGCTTTTCTCAGATACACTTTGTTTGCGGTAAAATTGCCGTTGGCATCCACCAGGTCCAGGTCGCCGTCACCGTCCAGATCGCCCACTGCGCACCCATACGTAATATCTCCGCCAATGACATCGCCAACACTGAAATTCGCCGAACCGTCATTGATCCAGGTCCGGTTGGCCTGGTTATCACACGTTACATAGGCATCGAGATCGCCGTCTCCATCCAGGTCGCCGAGCGTGACATCGTAACTCTTGAAGGCACCGAGGGACTGCGCCCCATCTGTAAATATGCCGGAACTGCTGCCCAGCCAAACCCTGTTCGACGTGCTGTAAGCCACAACAAAGGCATCCAGATCGCCGTCGCCGTCCAGATCGCCGATATCAACACCCAGATCGTCAGTGCCGTTTACGGGCTGCAGTGTCAAGCTGGTCTGCCAATAGCCCAGCACACCGCTGCCGTTATTACTCCACGTGCAGCTCCCACCAAGAAAACTGAAAGGGCGAGCCGCCGTCCAGGCATCGAGATCGCCATCGCCGTTGAAATCCCCCAATCCAACCTCATAAGCGGCAGCACCAAAACCGGAAAAGCTTCCTACGATCTGGGGCGCTGTATTAGTAAAAATGCCCCCCTGATTTTCGTATAGAATATCGTCAGCATTGTTCAGATTTCCCACCGCCACGTACAAGTCGAGATCACCATCGCCGTCCATATCGCCCAGCTCACAGTCCCGCATGAAATGGGTATTGGCTGTTGGATGTTTTAAAAGCTGGCCGGTATCATAAAAGCGACCACTGCCATCATTGGTGAAAATGCGCCCCGACTGGCCCTGATCCGCCACTACGACCGCGTCCAGCGTACCGTCGCCATTGACATCTCCTAAATCGACGCCGCCGTCGATGCCGGACCCCGTTCCGGGCAGGTTGGTCTGAAACACAGCAAAGAAACCCGACCCGTCGTTGGTCCAGACTTCATGGCCCTGGGCGTTGGCAAAAAAGATATCCAAATCGCCATCGGCGTCGAAATCCCCCAGGGCGACATCAAATGTTGTCTTGGAGCCGATCAGTTGGTTGGTCTCCCATACACAGGAAGCACAGGGCAGCGTTTCAGCATGGAACTCAAAAGTATTTTCGCTGAGCGGAGCACCACCGCCGCTCAAAATGGCGTTACCCAGCGTTACGCGAATGCGCTCGCCATAAAGAAAATTGGTGGCAGGAGTGAAGACGGCACTGGAAGCGGTGGGAAAGGTGAAGGTGCCGGGGTAGACGCCAAAGCGCTGGCCACGAACGGTGAAGCTGGCCGTATTGACGGTGGCGGTGTTCACCGTGCTGTTAAATGTCACTGCCACGGCACTGTTCACAGCCGCCGTAACTATCCCCTGAGAAGGGGCGGAAGAGGTGACTCGAAACTGGGCGCTGGCGGACAGGGAGCTGATCAACAGACATACGAAACTGATGTGAGACATGCGCTTCATCTATTTGGCCTCCGGCACTCGATGGTTTTCTTTATGTATTGAAACCCTTGCAAGAATTTCTTATTAAACGCTATCTTACTTACACCTGATCATGGTTACGAGCAAAACTTTTAATGTTGAAATGTTCAGGAATGGAAAGGAATGGCAACCTTGGCAAGATTGTTGAAAAAGAAAAATAAACCGCTGATTATCCCCCGGGATGAACACAACGTATCGCGATCGCTAATCAGTTCGGCCGCTAAAAAGGTGTTGTACCGCCTGCGGGATAAAGGCCATACAGCCTATCTGACCGGAGGAGCCGTGCGGGATATCCTCGTCGGAAAACATCCGAAAGATTTCGACATCGCGACGGATGCCCGCCCGGAGCAGGTTAAACGCATTTTTGGAAACAGCCGCATTATCGGCCGGCGGTTTAAAATCGTGCACGTATATTTTAAGGGAGAGGTGGTGGAGGTGGCAACGTTCCGCGCCCAGCTGATCAAGGACGACAGCCACAAGAAAAACCGTCATTTCCAAGTGCATAATGACGGCACCGTTCGCAGAGACAACGTTTATGGAAAACCCGACGAAGATGCACAGCGGCGGGATTTCACGCTCAATGCACTCTTTTACGATATCGGCGATTTCTCAATAATCGATTATGTTGGCGGGGTACAGGATATCCGCAACCGGATCGTGAGGTCACTAGGACCTCCGGACGAACGTTTTACGGAAGACCCGGTGCGCATGATTCGAGCACTGCGATACGCCGCCGCTCTGGATTTTCAAATTGAAGAAGAGACCTCGCACGCCATCCTTCAACACCGTGACAAGCTCAAGGCGGCCTCCCCTTCGAGGCTGTTTGAAGAAATCTGTAAAGATACGTATGCGGCGACCGTCCACAGTCTCTATAAGCGATCCTGCGAGGCGGGCGTCTGGCCGCTGCTGTTTGAGGATTTAGATGCGTTCAACCGGCGCCTGCCGGAGGGGGCCGCGTGGGTGGACCACGTATACAAGCAGCTCCAAAAATGGAACTGTGCGGGGCTTTATTATCCCAAAGAACTGGCTCTCGCACTGATTTTTGCAATATTTCATGAAGAACTGACCGCCATGAACGGCATCGAAGAAGTCGCTCACGGCAGGGCGATCATCACTGGGCACCTGCAGGGCATGAAGGATTTTATCCATATTCCACAGAATATTATCGACGGTGTTTGCAGCATTCATGCAATGCAACCCCTGCTGGCGGATATCGAAAAGACCCCCCTGAAAACCATCACCCGGCAGAAAAACTTCCACGAGGCCTACCTCTTTTTTAAAGTCCGCAACCGGTATCTGAAGCGCTGGGACGCTGTGATCAGGCGCTGGGATGAATTCTTGCTAACGTCGTAACGGAATGCTATACTGCTCCCTTATGAAGGATGGAATCAAACTGTGTAAGTTCGCTATGAAGCGTGTGACACCCGTTGGTTTACTGATGACAGGGGCTCTGTTGCTGGGGACCGGATGCGCATCATTTCCCTCTCGCGACTTGTCGGGAATCAGCATTAAACCCGCTGCGACGCACAGTGAAAATACTGAACTCACATTGAGTCTCGAGGTTCAAAATCGTGTCTTGAGCGGTGCGGGCTGGAAATTTGGAGACACGGAAGCCCTGGCTATCATCAGAGATACGTTTCAAACATCGGGAGAATTCGGGAGTATACGGGAAGCGCGTTTCGGAGGGGACCTGCATGTGTCCTGCTATTTAAAGATGCAAACATCGCCCAAGTCTCAACAGATTGATCAGTTCAGCTTTTTGACGGCTTATCTGATCCCGTTCTATAAACACGACCGATTGGTACTGGAAGCAGATGTGTACCGGAAAGCCGAACTGCTCAAATCTTATACATTCAGAAATCGAAGCAGGGTCGTCAATTGGCTTCCCGCCATTGTTCTGGCGCCTTTTTACAGCCCACATCGATCAAGAAATGTGACACTAAAAAACACAACCGATCACCTCCTTTTACAGTTGAGGAAAGATGAAATCCTGCCGCTGGATAAACTCGATATTACAAAATTTGAGCGCATAAAAGTTCCTCCTCTACGAGGTTTCAGAAGCGACAGAGAGCTGTATCAGCCCCTTCCCAAATAAAGAAGCTGCCGGACGGGTGAGAACCGCGCGGCGAATGTTAGCCCGCATGATTCTCTCATTCATAACTGATCCATAGCCGTTCACCTCTATGGCACTTCTTCAGCAACGTCATTTATTTGCGCAGTTAATTATATTTACAAACAGCCGACGTGAATATTATCTTAATAAATATTGCACCATTATTAACTTATTTTTTTCCTCGTAGAATTTCGTGGAAGATGAAAAATATTGACGGTTAATGGGAAGGTCCATTGAAGCAGCAACTAAATGAATCATGAGGTATACACGGCTGGGCATACTCAGCTATTCGGGGCCCCGCAGGGTTTTTCTTGCCGAAATCCGGATGCAGAAATCCGGAAAA
>CAYXEW010000015.1:13331-36686 GCA_964464115.1 uncultured Verrucomicrobiota bacterium | reverse complement strand
GAACGTATATGGACATATATGAAGAGGGGACTGGAAGAGGATTGACAAAATCATGGATAGCAAAATCATTTTTTTGACTAGGAGACGGCCTCGATCGTTATGTGGAGGGTCGCGTTCCACCTCGACCGTTTTTGAACAAGCAGGCATCCAGCTACTTCGCGGTGGTACCGATTTATATACGTTTATATACGTTCATATACGGTTGGAAAATCTTTCTTTTTTAGCCGCGAGAGAACTCAAAGAAACGCAAAGGAAGAGGAAAGTTGAAGAGGGGTGACAAAATCATGGATAGCAAAATCATTTTACATGTAGCCCTTTTTTTCATGGCTTGGGGATAGCCATATTCTTCAGCGCGGAACCAATTTATATATATATGTGAATATACTCTTGAGACTTCTCTACCGATTTATATACGTTTATATACGTTCATATACGGTTGGAAAATCTTTCTTATTGAAACGTAAATGTTGGGGGGATGGAAGAAGAATGACGAATTACGTTGCAATATTTTTGCCGGTTAGTGAATGGTTATAAGAGCATTTACCTGCGGTTTGGTTTTTGTTTTTTTACAGTCATCACCATGTTCACATTTGTCTTTTTTGCATTCTGGTAGAGTGTAAAAATTTTGTTAATTGCGTAAAATAGCATATATAAGCAAAAGACTATTGGCGTAATAAAGAAATAATATGTCGCATTATATCATATGCAAAACGTGCTGTATTGCGTATTCTTTATTGTATGACTGGTAATAGTTTGCTCGAAAAATGTGGTGCGTATTAATGCATGCCTGTTTTTTTTAGAAATCGGTAGAAGTGTGTTGAGTGGTTCTTTGTGTTGTGGAGCGTGTTTCGCTGTGTGCGCAGAACCAATACCGAACTGTATTTTAATAGATGTTGAATAAATATGTTGGAACGGAATAAGGTGACCGTATGAAAACTGCAATGATAAACGTACTTCAGTGGTTCGATGAAATCACTTTACCACTTTTCCAATCCATGGAAAGCCTCCGCTGCGCGTCGTCCAATCTTTGGAAAAAAAGCAAGAATCTTTGGCTGACCCCTATGCTGATCGTGTGTTTGTTGTTTACCGGTCAATCCCTTTTTGCTGCTGTGATTCAGAGTTACAGTTCTACAAATACGCTGTTCAACGGGACTGGTTCGTGGACCTATAATACCATACCGGAGGTTTGTGAAGGTGATGCTCAGGATAACCCCAACATCCAATCGTCGGGCGGGCAAAGCGGGGCGTATTTGCAGATTTTTGACGGCTATGGCGGCTCTTCAGCAGCCGGTCAATGGTTTCCGGTGTCTGACCTCGATTTAACGACGGGTGTTGATTACGTTGTGTCTCTGTATTACCAGTGCGTGGATGTGGGCACCGTTTCTGACTCGGGTATCCTTGGCCACGATTACATCACAGTATTTGTGGCCACAGACAGCGGTTCGGGCAGCGCTTATGACTCCCGTGTTGATTATACTCCGATTCCATCAACGGGTCCGGGCAGCACGGTCATTGATTTGCGGGAAAACATCGGCACCAATATGGCGGCAATAGGCTGGACAGAGTGGACGTCGACCGGCACTTTCCAGTTGTTTGCCGATGATGATTATATTTTCATCGGTGTTGAATTTGAGGGATGGGGTGCCAATGCTGGCAATCCTGTGACCAATTTTGACTATTTCGGTATTGATGAAATAAGTATTGACGAAGACAGCGGCAGTGCGGACACGCTTCCGTTCACCGAAACCTTTGAAACGAACCCGGTTTACATGGCGGGCACGATCGGCTCAGTCAGCGGGCAGCACGGCTGGGTGGCAGCCCCGTACACGGCCGGGGTGGTGCAGGCCAGCGTATTTAACGGCGGCTCGCAGGCTATGGTGGTTACAAATGGAACGGCTTCGCATGCATTCAGCGGCTGTGAGACCAATGTGTGGGTATGGCATTATGTACAACCGGCGTTTGGGGATACGGCATCTTTTCCATCTAACGCCTCGGCAGTTTACTATTTTAACAGCGCGAGCAATATCGTGATGTATGACGGTGCCACTCCGAAAACCAACGCCTCAGTGATTGCGACCAACGGTAATTGGTCTAAAATTATGTTACATTTGAATTACACGAATCACACGTGGTCGCTCTGGTATAATGATGATCAGGTCACTACGAATTACAGTTTCTATTCAAACGTAAACTGCTTTGCCGAGCTGGGATATACCGAGGGGGATGGCACACGCTCCTATGTCGACGACATCAATGTGGTAATCACCAACCCTCTCGATAATGTCTCTCCGCGTGCTTTTGATTTCAATGTTGACGGCGGTTCCTGGAGTGATGCCCAGATGGCGTCCGGTATAACGATTACAGGTCTGGTATTCGACGGCGAAAGTGGTATAGCGAATAATGCCGATTACCCCAGCTATCAGTTGAACAATACGACGGGGATCGTTGCCGTGTCGTCCAACGTGTTTTCTACGGCACCGGCAAACGGAGCCACCACGACCGGCGCGGTCAGTGATGTCGCCGCGGGTGTGTCAGCCGGGCGCATTGAAACAGGTACTTGGACGGCGGTGGTCAATGTTGAGGACGTCGATGGTAATCGATCTATCTCCAACTGGAACTTTACCGTTACGGATGACGACACCACCGGGCCGGACCTCTATGGCTTTACTTTTGACGGTGCAGTCTATACGAACGACGCCAGTATCGGCGGCGGTGTGATGGTTTCCGGAATGGTGGTGGAAGCATCCGACGGGTTATACACCTCACTGGTGTATTTGTCCGTCTGGAACCCGAACAACGTGCAGTTGTTCACCAATCAGGTCTTCACCAATAATAATATGAGCGGCGACGGGGATACAACGGCCCGCTATCTTGGTTTTCTGGTGCCGTCCAATATGCTCGATGTGATCGGCACGTATACCGTGCGCGTTCAGGCGGCCGATTATGACAACGATCGCACCATTGATCGCGATACAACCATTTCCATCAGCAATTTCACATTCATAATTAACGAAGAGGCCCCGCCCGTGCTGACAGGTTTTAACATTGACGGCACCACGGTAACGGATGCCGATCTTGCCGGCGGCTTTGCGGTGACCGGCCTTGTGCAGGATATCGGCAGCGGTATCCGCTCCGATACGGAATGGCCGAATTACCGCATCTACAATGCCACGGGTCGGCTGGTAGTGGCCTCGAATATATTTTCAACCGCCCCGGCGGACGGGGGAGCAAAAGTGAGTCGGGAAGCCCTCGCTGATGCAGCCTTTACTCCGGCTGCGGATGAGATGTGCCTGGGCACGTGGTCGGGTGTGGTGGCCGCGGTGGATAAGTATTCCTCTCCGCTGGTCAATATATCAAACATGTTTTTCACGGTGGTTGATGACGATACCAATGAGCCTTCTCTGTTCGGATTCAGCTTCGATGGTCGGAGCTATGTGGTTGGTTCATCGGTCAATATCACGGGACTGGTTGAGGATGCCAGCGGTGTGTTTTACCAGTCCAACACCCTATCGCTGTGGGCGCCCGGGGCCAACCAGATTATTACCAATGTGCTGATGACCAACGATATGGTGGCCAATGGCGCGGCGACCACAGGCTCCCCGGAAGGGTTGCGTTATCTGGTGGATTCGTTACTGATTGATGCTGTGGGTGTATACACGGTCTACGTAGCCGCGGTTGACTTTGATGTCGACCGTCCGGGTGATGCATTGACAATGAGCACCACCTTTACATTTTCGATTGTGCCGCCGAGCACCCAGTACTGGGGCGGTGGCACCGTGGACCGTCCGGACGGCACCCCGCCGGGTTACACCAGCGGCGCCTGGAATGCAACAACGCTGAATTGGGCTGATGATGCAGCCGGCACCACATACAGTGCATGGCTGGGCGGCTGGGGCGATTTCGGAACCAGCAATGCCATCGTTACCCTGGAGACGGACATCAGTGCACAGGGACTTATTTTCCATTCCAGTAATGGGCAGAACCGAGTGCTGACGGGCAGCAGTCTTCGCAATGACGGAAACCCGCTCCACATGCATGTGCATGTGGAAAAGAATGTTTCTGAAACCTATACATTGGGCACGCGTATGCGTGGTGACGGCCTTTACTTTACCGCGTCCAATCAAGTGACGAGTTATAACAACAATGAATTTATTCTCACCAATACGCTCAATGATTTCAGCGGTGACATCGTGCTGAGCAACTGGTCGGCTGGGGGTTTTGGAGGTCAGAGGCTGATTGTGACATTTGATGATGACAGTCAGCTCGGGAATGCCGGGAATAAAATCCAATTGGCAGCCGGCGGGGCGCAGGGAAACTACCGTTCAGTTCTTAAGCTGACATCGAGTCTCACAAATTCCCGAACTGTCGTCATGAATGAAGGCGCCATGCTGTATGCGGATAACGGGGTGGTATGGACCTTTACTAATGATGTGATCCAGGGAAATAGCTATCGTCGTATCACCGGGCATAATGACGGTGAAATTCACTTGAGCTTCACCAACACAGCTTATCCAAGCGGATACTATGTAACGTATGCCGACCTGTATATTGCCGATACATCGTTGATTGATGACACCCTTCAGGTCGGAAACGGTGGCGGCGTGATCCTGGAGAAGAGCGGCACCATTGCTTCCGGCCTACGTGTTGATGGTTCCGGTATTGGCGAGTCACGGTATATTGTCAATGCGGGCCAGACCGTGACATTCGAAGGCGAAATTGTGGAATATTTGGCAACAGGCTCTATGACCAAGCAGGGCGAAGGAACCATGGTGATTGCCGACAGTGACGGTGCCGGATCGAACTGGGGGCAGGATAAAGGAAACTTTATCTACATCCAGACGGGCGCCCTGTGGGCGGCCAATGCCAGCGGCTCGGCCTTTGGCTATTACAATATCCAAGTGGAAGCCGACGGGGAACTGGGCGGTAATGGCATTATTGAGCCTTGGCCCAGTAACGCGGTTTATATCGCCGGCACGCTGGCTCCGGGAACCAACTCGGCCGATACGCTGACATTCAACTTCTCTGGCACCAACAAGCTTAATTTTGAAGCCGGATCGACGCTGGACTTCGATGTCGGATCACAGTCTGATATGGTCAATTTTACCACCGTCGGGGACTGGTTAAACGGGACGAACGAAATGGCCGCGTTGCACCTGAACCTGGGAACCGGCTTTGATTATACCAACACTTATACGGTCTTCACGAATGTGACAACAACCGGTTTTGTGTTCGGGAGTATCAGCGGATATAGCCAGGGCGCCTATTCCGCTTTAGTGCAAAAGGCCGGTAATGCCTATGTGCTTTCTTTCACCAACTATGCGATACCGGGCACCCAGTACTGGGGCGGGGGAACGGTAGATATTGCCGACGGAACGCCGGTTGGCTACACCAACGGTACATGGAACTGGACCACTAAAAACTGGGCGAATGATGCGACCGGCACGACATACAGCTCATGGCGCGGCGGCTGGGCTGATTTCGGCACTAGTAATGCGGTGGTCAACATTTCCGGCGATATTATGGTACAGGGTATGATTTTTGATGAAACCGGCGGTGAAGACCATACGTTTGTCGGTGACAGTCTTCTGGGGGATGGTGATATGCTCAACATCCGTGTAAATGAAATCAGTAACTTTGATAAGGATATTACGATTGCGTCGCGTCTGCGTGGCCCGGGTTTGTATCTTTATAAAACCAATACCGGTGGTAACACGTACGGCCGCTACCGCATTACGCTATCAAATGTATTGAATGACTTTACCGGGAATATCGTATTGACGAATAATTCCATCAATAATGCGAACTATCTGACACTGAGTTTCAATGATGATGCGCAACTGGGTAATGCGGCTAATGAGATTATACTGGACGGCAATGATCAGGGTCTATCTGAGCTTGAAATAACGGCTGATATAATCAATCAGCGTGTTATTCACATGGGTGCAGATGCCCGTCTAGTTGTGGATAATGCTACCTGGACCTTTAATGACGACGACCTGCGCGGCACCCGCTCGCGTGGCCTGTCCGGGAACGGCACCTATTACATGAATTTTACAACGGCAGCAGAACCGGCAGGCTACGATGTAATTAGCGCCGATGCCTACTTTGCCACACCGGAAGTAGTAGGCGGTTCAGTCTCGCTGGATGGTGGCGGCGGTATCATTTTTACAAACAGCGGCATACTGGACGAGACAATACGTCTGGATGGCGGCGGCGAAGGGGAGTGCCGGATTGCTGTCAGTGCGGGCCGTACGGTAAGGCTGACGGAGAATATCTTTGAGTTTGTTGACAGCTATGATTTAACCAAACAGGGTGCAGGCACCCTGATCGTAGCAGATGACGATGGTTCATCCTGGGGTGGAGCAGGGGCTTTTCTGTATGTTCAGACCGGTACGGTACTCATTGCTAATACGTCCGGCCGCGGTATGGGGTACGCCAATATACAGGTGGATGCGAATGCGACGCTCGGCGGCGACGGCATTATTCATCCTCTGGCGAGCAATATCGTTGAAATAGCGGGCACACTGGCCCCCGGTACAAATGGTGCCGGAACGCTGACGTTTAATTTTGAATCAACCAGTACGCTCTCCTTTGTGACTGGCGCGGTGGTGGAGCTCGACCTAGGCACGGCATCGGACCTGATTGAGTTTGAAACCTCCGGTGACTGGTTGCGCGGTACGAACGGCTATGCTGACCTGCAGCTGACGCTGGGAGCAGGGTTCAGCTATGCCAGTACCTACACGGTCTTCACGAATGTAACGACTGCCGGATTTGTATTCGGAAGCATCAGTGGCTATGACTCTACCAACTATATTGCTTCGGTCAGCAAGGCCGGATCCCGGTATGTGCTCAGCTTTATTTCCCAGGCGCCGTATGCTGAAACGTATAGTGTGGGAGTTGGAAATCAGATTACGGATGCTCAGATGTCCAATGGGCAGTACGCCGTTTCATTGCGGCTGACCTCGCCCGGCGGTATCACCAATGATGCGACCGCGCCGAATTACGATATTCTGAATGACAGCGGAACAGTGGTTGTCACAAATCTGCTGATAACCAACTTCAGCTATACGGCGGACGGCAGTTTCGTCGGCACTAATAACCAGCAGGGCTTGTTGCCTTATACGGCTGTCGAACTCGGGACGAATGTCATTCGCTGGACGGCTGTAGCCTCCAGCGGAGTGGCGGAAACCGATTCCACCTTGCTTAGTAACGGAACCGCACTGACCTTCACTGTGGTAGATGATGATACGATCGGTCCGGACCTCTATGGCTTTACTTTTGACGGTGCAGTCTATACGAACGATGCCTCAATTCTTGGCGGCGTATGGATAACCGGTATGGTAGAGGAAGCAACTGACGGGTTGTACACCTCCCTGGTGTATTTGTCTGTCTGGAACCCGAACAGCGTGCAATTGTTCACCAATCAGGTCTTTACCAATAATAATATGAGCGGAGACGGGGACACAGCGGCCCGCTATCTGGATTTCGTTGTACCGTCCAATATGTTGGATGTGATCGGTATCTATACCGTGCGCGTTCAGGCGGCCGATTATGACAATGATCGTGATGTTGATCTGGACACCGCAATTTCCATCAGTAACTTTACCTTTTATATCAATGAAGAGGCCCCGCCGGTGTTGACGGGCTTCAATATTGACGGAACGACCGTAACCGATGGGGATCTCGTCGGCGGTTTTGCGGTGACCGGCCTTGTGCAGGATATCGGCAGCGGTATCCGGTCGGACGGCGACTGGCCCAATTATGCCATCTACAATGCGACGGGGGATCTGATCGTGGCTTCGAACTCATTCTCTACCGCTCCGGCGGACGGTGATGCGAAGGCTGCCCCCGAAGCACTGGCAGACGATGCCTTTACGCCGCCGTACGCGCATATGTGTCTGGGCACGTGGTCGGGTGTGGTGGCCGCGGTGGATAAGTATTCCTCTCCGCTGGTCAATATATCAAACATGTTTTTCACGGTGGTTGATGACGATACCAATGAGCCTTCTCTGTTCGGATTCAGCTTCGATGGTCGGAGCTATGTGGTTGGTTCATCGGTCAATATCACGGGACTGGTTGAGGATGCCAGCGGTGTGTTTTACCAGTCCAACACCCTATCGCTGTGGGCGCCCGGGGCCAACCAGATTATTACCAATGTGCTGATGACCAACGATATGGTGGCCAATGGCGCGGCGACCACAGGCTCCCCGGAAGGGTTGCGTTATCTGGTGGATTCGTCACTGATTGATGCTGTGGGTGTATACACGGTCTACGTAGCCGCGGTTGACTTTGACAATGATCGCCCGGGTGATGCGCTGACAACGAGTAGTTCATTTACGTTTTCCATAGTGACTCCGAGCACCCAGTACTGGGGAGGTGGCACCGTGGACCGTCCGGACGGCACCCCGCCGGGTTACACCAGCGGCACCTGGAATGCAACAACGCAGAATTGGGCTGATGATGCAGCCGGTACCACATACAGTGCATGGCTGGGCGGCTGGGGCGATTTCGGAACCAGCAATGCCATCGTTACCCTGGAGACGGACATCAGTGCACAGGGACTTATTTTCCATTCCAGTAATGGGCAGAACCGAGTGCTGACGGGCAGCAGTCTTCGCAATGACGGAAACCCGCTCCACATGCATGTGCATGTGGAAAAGAATGTTTCTGAAACCTATACATTGGGCACGCGTATGCGTGGTGACGGCCTTTACTTTACCGCGTCCAATCAAGTGACGAGTTATAACAACAATGAATTTATTCTCACCAATACGCTCAATGATTTCAGCGGTGACATCGTGCTGAGCAACTGGTCGGCTGGGGGTTTTGGAGGTCAGAGGCTGATTGTGACATTTGATGATGACAGTCAGCTCGGGAATGCCGGGAATAAAATCCAATTGGCAGCCGGCGGGGCGCAGGGAAACTACCGTTCAGTTCTTAAGCTGACATCGAGTCTCACAAATTCCCGAACTGTCGTCATGAATGAAGGCGCCATGCTGTATGCGGATAACGGGGTGGTATGGACCTTTACTAATGATGTGATCCAGGGAAATAGCTATCGTCGTATCACCGGGCATAATGACGGTGAAATTCACTTGAGCTTCACCAACACAGCTTATCCAAGCGGATACTATGTAACGTATGCCGACCTGTATATTGCCGATACATCGTTGATTGATGACACCCTTCAGGTCGGAAACGGTGGCGGCGTGATCCTGGAAAAGAGTGGCACCATTGCTTCCGGCCTACGTGTTGAAAGTTCCGGCATTGGCGAGTCACGGTTTGTGGTGGCTACCGGCCAGACCGTCACCTTTGAGGGCACCATTGTAGAGTTTAGTGCAAATGCCGACATGACCAAGCAGGGCGAAGGAACCATGGTGATTGCCGATGAGGACGGTTCCGACGGTAACTGGGGGCAGGATAAAGGAAACTTTATCTACATCCAGACGGGTGCCCTGTGGGCAGCCAATGCCAGCGGCTCGGCCTTTGGCTATTACAACATCCAAGTGGAAGCCGACGGGGAACTGGGCGGTAACGGCATTATTGAGCCGTGGCCCAGTAACGCGGTTTATATCGCCGGCACTCTGGCCCCGGGAACCAATTCAGCCGATACGCTCGAGTTTAATTTCACCGGCACGAATAAAGTTCATTTTCAGGCCGGTTCGGTGGTGGACTTCGATGTCGGATCGCAGTCTGACCTGATCCACTTTACCACCGAAGGGGACTGGCTCAACGGGACCAATGAAGTTGCCGCTCTGAATCTGAACTTGGGCGCCGGGTTTAGTTATGATGACAGCTACGTGTTGATGACCAATGTCACAACCGCCGGCTTTACCTTCAGCGATATCACCGGCCATAATGCGTTGGAGTATGATGCCGGTGTCGCTCAAGTCGGTAATACCTATGTGCTCTCATTTGTGTTTTCCACAAATAATCCGTTTGCCAGTAATTACACCGTGGACGGAGACGACGAAATTACGGATGAGCAGATGAAGTCCGGTGCCTATGAGATCGGTATTTCCTTCTGGTCGCTGGTGGGTATCACCAATGAGGCAGCAACCCCGAATTATGATGTGCTCAATGCCTCGGGCACAGTCGTGATTGCTGATCAGACTTTAACCAGTCTGGCCTTTTCAGTCGATGGGGAATCTCTGTATGGAACCAATGCGGTTCAATCACCTGTTTCGACCAACAGCATTTTTCTCGGGACGAACAGTCTGCGGTGGACGGCGACTTCATCCAACGGGGTTACCCGTACGGATGAGCTGTCGCTCTCCAACGGAAACAGCCTGGTCTTTACAGTGGTGGATGATGATGATACGGGGCCCGCGCTCAGCGGCTTTGCTCTCCAGGGGCAGATCTATACCAATGATGCAGGTGGATTGGGGTCGGGCATATGGATTACCGGCATGATTCAGGATGCGGTCAGCGGTATCTATACCAGTGAACTGTACTTCTCGCTGATTGCACCGAATGGCGATCAGCTCATGGGCAGCACGTTGTTCACCAACAGCATTCCCGCTCATGGTGATACCAATCAGTGGACTCTGAGCTTTAAAATGAGCACAAATTACTTTCGCGATCAGATAGGCATCTATACGGCCCTTGTGACCGCGGCGGATTATGACCGGGATCGGCCCCTTGAACTGGATAAGGCTGTTACCGTGACCAGTATTACCTTTACTGTCGCAGAAATCGGTCCGCCGCGATTTTATGATTTCAATATCGACGGGACGACCATCTACGATTATCAGTGGGCTGGCGGTTTCGTGGTGTCCGGCCAGGTTCAGGATATCGGCTCCGGTATCTTTACCAACGCCAACTGGCCCTACTTCTATATCAAAAACAGCACGAATGATACCTTGGTCATAGCGTCAAACCGTTTTGCCAATGCGCCGTTAAACGGCGGGGCAAAACTGAGTCGCGAGCCGCTTTATCATACCAGTGTTTCGTTGCCGGCCGCCCAGATTCCGCTGGGCACCTGGACAGCCCTGGTCGCCGCGGTAGATATCTATACGCCTCCGCAGTATGCGCTCTCCAATATGCATTTTGAAGTGATAGACGAAGATACCGAAGGCCCTGTATTCAGCGGTGTGAATGTGGACGGTACGCTGTATACCAATGATGCGTCGATCGGAGTCGGGATTAGTATAACTGGTTTGGTCGGGGATGTCGGCAGTGGTGTGTACGGCGATGGCGCATCCACGAATCGGCCCTATTTCAATCTGTGGGCACCGGATAGCACGTTGCTGATGTCGGACGTTTACTTTACCAACAGCCTCTCCGGGGACGGGGATGCATCCAACAGTACGGCCACATTGAGCTACCTGATTCCCTCCAACATAGTTACCGTGCTGGGTGAATATACGGTGACGTTCAGCGCGCTGGATTACGATATTGACCGCGTGAATGACAGTATGTGGACGCACACTACGTATAACTTCTACCGGGTGCCCCCGCTGGGGGCGGCAGCCCTGTATTGGGGCGGGGGAGTTGCCGATATCGCCAATGGAACGCCGCTGGCGGGTGGAGACGGTACATGGGATTATGTGATTGAAAACTGGGCCAATGATACCAACGGGACCACGTACAGTGCATGGGGCCGCCAGAAAGCCGTTTTTGTCGGTTCGAATGGCACGATCAGCGTTGACGGATATATCGATGTCGAACAGATGATGTTTAAACCGTCTGATGATGACGCGGCGTACACCTTCATTAATGGCAGCATTGGTGCCGGGGATACCGGGCTGGCTCTGCATGTGGATGCCACAGTGCCCGGTTTAAACGAGGAAGTGGATGTGACCATTCTTTCTACCATTGCGGGAACAGGACCCTGGCAGATTACGGCCAATCAGAGTGATAATATGGAGGATGCGAACTTCTTCCTGTACGGCAGTAATACCATACAGGGCGATCTAAATATCAAGGCGGATATTCACCGCAGTGACGCGTCCTACAGAAGCTTCTATCTCAATGTGACCGTGTCCAATAACTGGGGTCTGGGTCATCCGGACAATGATATCTATATGGGCGGCGGCACCGGACGGACGCCGTCAGCTCATCTTTATTTTGCCGCGGATGATGTGCTGTCCCACAATGTGTCCATGCGATCCCGAAACGACAGTATGGGAGCCCGGAACGGGGTAGCACTGACCATTCCTTCCGATCATATGTTGCCGGGTCCCTATGTCTCTATTCTGTCAGAAGCTTCCGGATCGGTTATTTTTGGCTTTGATCATTCGACCAATAATCCCATATGGTCACTGGATCGTGGACAGCACTATTTTGCCGGCACGAATACCTTTGGTACCAACGTTATCTTCTGGTCGGACGGAACACTGATACCCACCAATGACTCGGTGTTGAACAATAGCTACATTGCGATGGCTATCGCTAATTTCACCTTGAATGTTGCGAGTGATATCACGCTTCGCCTGAATGCTCCTCTCGTGAATGAGGCGGATACAGATCTCATTAAGACAGGCCTGGGCCAGGTTATGCATGTACATGATGGCAGTAACGGTGGATACAGGGAGTGGGGAGAAGAATACGAAGCCAACCCGGATAGTGATGTGGCTGTGCTGGACATTCGGAATGGTACATACAGTATGGTGTGTCCGCTCGGATCCCGCGGGCTTGGAAAAGCGGCCATCCTGGTTCGTGCAGACGGCACCTTGGCCGGTACTTTTACCCACAAGCTGGACGACGCGAGCAATACCAATAATCCGTCGAAAGGCGTACGCGTATACGGCACCTTGGCGCCGGGCACTAACAGTGCCGGCACCATGGACTTTGTCTTTACGAATTCGTCCGTGGATCATAATCAGCTCGTCTTCTATGACGGTGCGGTTCTGGAATTTGATGTAGGTACGGAAAGTGATCTCATTCAGTTTGCGGCACCCGGCGACTGGGTCGCAGGGAGTACTAATCTGCTGCTGATGCTGAACACAAATAATACCGGTTTCAGTTATGCGAATTCTTATACGATCTTTTCCAACCTGAGCACAGCCGGGCTTACGTTTGACGGAATTGCGGGTTATGACACCGTTCAGTACACCGCGACCGTCAACCAAGTGGGTGCCGAGTATATCCTGAGTTTCCAGATGCGTCCTTTTGTCACGAATGTTGCTGTGGGCATGGCCCGGCAGCTTTATGATGCGGAACTGACCGGCGGCGTCTATACGGTCAGTATGAGTTTCTACAATGCCGCCGGCATGTCGAATAATGCATCGTTGCCTGATTTTGATATGATCAATGCTGCCGGGACAACCGTGATCAACAACGAACTGTTTACCCAGCTTGTCTATAGGTCGGCGGGCACCACTCTGACGGGTTCCAATGATGTACACGCACTGATAACGCCGGTGAATGCCGTCCTCGGTGTCTACACGATGCGCTGGTCGGCGGTGGCATCCAACGGTATTGAAGTGATCGATTCCCGTGAGCAGTTTGACGGGTCGATGATAACCTTTGACGTGCTGGACGATGACACGAATGCGCCCGTGCAAAGCGGGTTCACATTGGCGGGGCAGCGACACACCAACGATATGACCATCGGGGCCGGGGTGGTCATCACGGGTTATGTGCAGGATGCCTTCAGTGGTATCAACACCGGACAGCTCTACTTTACCCTGATCGCGCCGAATGGGGTCGAACTGATGTCCGCGACGTATTTCACCAACAGTATTCCCGCGAACGGCGACACCAATATGTGGGCGGTGAGCTATGTGATGCCGTCTAACCTGTTTACACAGGTCGGTTCGTATACGGCCCAAGTCACCGTAGCAGACTTTGACCGCGATCGCACACTGGCCGCCGACTCGGCGTCCCAGACCGTGGATTATGTCTTTACCATCGTTGCGGGCGGCCCACCGCAATTTTATGGGTTCTCGGTTGATGGAAAACAACTGACGGATGCCCAAATGGCTGCCGGGTTTGCTGTGACGGGCTTTGTTTGGGATACGGATTCCGGTGTGTCTAATAACAGCGATGGCCCCTATCATCTGGTGATCAATGCCACGGGAGCAACGGTCGTGGCATCCAATACATTTGATATAGCCCCGATAAACGGAGGAGCTCAGCTCGCAAAAGAATTGCTCGCGGAACCCGCGTTTATCACTCCGGTCGGACAGCTCGCACTAGGGGTGTGGACCGCTAAAGTGGGTGCCGCGGATACGATTGGCAACTTCTCTGAATCCAACTTCTTCTTCACCGTTGTGGATGATGATACGGAGGGGCCTGTGCAGAGCAGCATCTCCATTGACGGCAGCACCTATCGAATAGAAGATATCGGCGCGGGAATTGATATGACCGGACAAGTGCAGGATGTGAGCGGTGTCTGCACGGGCTATATGTTCCTGAGTCTTTACAGTCCTGATAATGGACTCATTCTGGCCGACATGCTGATCACCAATCATGCGATTGTTGACCCGGATGAAAGCGGCTTGCAGGATATCGCGTATCTGATGCCATCCAATCTGTTTACCAATGGCTACGGCACCTATACGGCAGTGGTGGATGTTGCGGACAGCGACCGCGATCGCGGGCTTCTGGTGGACCGCACCAACCGGGCCTATACGTATACATTCAAGGTCCTGATCAATGCGCCGTATGCCTATGAAGGGTTTGAAAACTACAGCGGATGGCTGGGTGGCAACAGTGGCTCTGACGGTGAGTTCGGCTGGTCCGGTGCCTGGGAAGGATCCAATATCTGTGTCAGCATCACTAATGATCCGGGCCTGCGTTATTTTCATCCTTCCGGTATTGTGGTGCCGGGGGGCTCTCAGGCTATCAGTATTACCAACGTTTACAGTATCGCAGCATGGGAAGACAACACGCATCTGAATATTGGATTGCGACGTTTGGCGAATGCGATCAGTTATGCCGATAACAACAGCATCTACATCAGCTTCCTGATGCAATACAAAAATGATCCGAACGTATATACTGATGAAAGTCTCGGAGGAAATAATGGGGCCTACCTGAGTCTCGATGATGAGGGATTTGTTTTAGAAACAAACTATTACAACAATGTGAGCACCGTCGATCGCTCCGCTATGGAGACGCAACTGTTCTTCGGGGCGATGGGCTATGGCGCATACGATGTGACTATCGGGATCACCAATTACCAGTCGACCTATGCTATGCCGTTGACAGTGGCTGTGAGCAATCATTTCTTCGTGGCCCGGTTCGATGCCGACACATTGGCGGGCTGGACCAATGCCGTTATGTATATCAATCCGAGCAACCCGACCAACGAGGAAGCCGATGTCGTCTTTGAGCATTCCATGCACAGTGGCTGGTCTGGCTGGCAGGGGGATCTTTCGCAGTTGAATATATGGGTGAAAAATTTGTTATGGGATGGCGTTCAAAATGATGAACATATTCTCTTTGATGAAATTCGCATTGGCCCCACCTGGTCATCGGTTGTCCCAACCGGTGCCGTGCAGGATACGGAGGGACCTGTATTCAGTAATGTGAACCTGAGTAGCAGCGTGCAAACCGATGCGGACATAGCGCAGGGACTAGTCGTCACCGGCCTCCTGTGGGATGCGCTGAGCGGTATTCGATCAAACAACGTTGATCCGATGTACAGTATTCGCAATGCCACTTCGACATGGGTCATTTTGAACAGGCACTTTGCAGTCAGTCCTGTTCAGGGTGATGGTAAATTGACTCCGGCCATTTTTGAAGATACCGCTCCGCCTATCGCGTGGGGGCAGATCAGTCTCGGCAACTGGTGGGCGCGGCTTACAGCTTACGATGCAGCGGGTACGCCGAATATGACAGAAACCAATTACTTCTTCGCGGTGGTCGATGATGACACCAATGCCCCCGTCATTTCCGCATTCAGCCCGAACGGGTTGCGTTTTACCAATGACATCAGCATTTCCTCGGGAATCCTGCTGACCGGTATTGTGGAGGATGCGGGGAGCGGAATCGCTACCGGCGAATTCAAATTTACCGTAATCGGGCCGGAAAGTAATGTGCTGATCAGTGCGCAGTACTTCACGAACAGCATTCCGTCCAACGCCGCTTTAGGGGCACATGGTTTCCACTATACGATCGGCTCTAATCTCCTTACGGTGGCCGGAACGTATACGGTCCGTATAAATGTGATGGATCATGACAATGACCGCGGGTTGTCTGTCGATGCGTTGCGTGCAACCAATGTGTACACCTTTATCATCCGTGATACGGTTCCTTATGCATCCGCCTACCGGGTGGGTACGTTCGCCAATCAGGTGACGGATGCTCAGTTAACGGCAGGTACTTACCGTGTGCAGGTGGATCTTGTGGAAGAAGATGGTGTGACTCAAAATGCGGCCACTCCATCGTATCGGATTGTGCGCCCGGATAACAGCACGGCTATCGGCGATACGCTCTTTACGAACAGCCTATGGCTGCTGGCTCCGGATGAACTCAGGGTGTGGAATGACCGGCATGCGGGCATTGATCCCTTAACTGTTTCACTCGGCGTCTGGACTATGCGATGGACTGCGGCTTCGCAGGATGGGCCGACCAATGTTCTGGAAAACCGTTTGATCAGTAACCAACCGCAGTCTTTCTCGGTGGTCGATGATGACACGAACGGCCCTGCACTGACCGGTTTTGACCTGGATCTGTTCTACGACGATACGCAGAATATTGCGGTCACCGGACTGGTGCAGGATGTGGGTAGTGGTATTGATTTGACGGGAGCCAATGTGCCTACCATTTGGATATGGGCACCAACAGGCCTTGTCATCAATGGGGCTGCCATGTCTCATTCACTCGGTTTTGATGGTGATGGGCTGGCGGCACCCGAGTCCCTTTCCTATACGCTGGCGTCGACCGCCACCGAAGCGCTCGGCGTGTATACCGTGCGTGTGCAGGTGATCGATAACGATGTTGACCGGTTGAACGATAGCGAGAGTGCTGACTACTGGACTACCTTCAATGTGCGGGATGCCGATGACCTGCTGGTTCATCATAATGGTGGAGTAACGAACATTACAACCACCAGCGCTGTATTCAGAGCGGCGCTCTTCCGCGCAGGCAGTAGCGTCAACGCCGAGGTTCGGCTCTACTGGGGTTCAAGTGACGGCGGAACCAACCACGGCCTCTGGCAGAATGTGGTGGTGCTGGATAATACGGGCACCCCCGGTGAGGAATATGAGCATTTTCAGGGGGGGCTTGACAGCCGTACATTCTACTACTATCGCGCCTATGCCACGAATAGCTCTGGAGAGGAAACCTGGGCGGATACGTCAGATGGTTTTCTTACCCAGCTCGCATTGATTGATACCATTGTGGCCACCTACTATGTGCCGTTTCCTGAGGATTTCCTTAAGCTGGCCTTTGATAGCATTGCGGCCTCTGACCAGGCTCAGGTCAATAATGAATTTATCAGCAGCATTGCGATTGTAGCCAGTGTGTCGAATACCATTATCTATTATGATCACCACGAAGACGGCTACGAAGAGAATCCTACGGAACCGTTGCAGAGCACCACTGAGATATGGGGAGATAACGATCCGGCCAACGGTATCCCGCCCAATTACGCAGTTGATTTTATTGAAGCCGGCGATGTATTGATGCTTTCCAATGTCATAGTGACCCCGCGTAATCCGGCCATCATTCAGTATGACGGATCCGACAAATTCATGGTAGATTCCGCCATTACGGCCAGTCGTGCCGGGTTCATGAAGGAGCCGGGTCCTGTGCTGGCTGGCGGTACCCAGATTTATGAGACGGATGCGCTCGGTTTCGATTTTGCCGTGTCCGTGGGGACTAATGCCAGCTACTTCGGAGGCGGAATCTTTGGAGAGACTTCCTTTAAAGAGCAATTTACCTACAATAGCGTTACGATTATGGCCGTTGAAGATGGAACAGTTGTGCGTACGGACATTGATGACGATGGATCGTGGGATAATTTTGCCGTACTGGATGAGGGTGAAAATCATACCGTCGATAACGTGATGATGGGCACCCGTATATCCGCAAGCAGACCAATCCAGGTGCAGCTCATTACCGGTGAACTGGACTCCAATTTTGAATCTCGCTGGTTTACTCTGTATCCTGAAGAGCAATGGAGCGATGAATACTGGACGCCCGTCTGTTCCTTTGACGGCAGTGCAGCTTCAGTGGTCAGCCTCTTTAATCCAAACACTAATACCATTTCAGTGTACTGGCAGAATCGCTGGACGACAGGCTCTTTTGATATTCCTGCCGGGACCAATTACGCCCTTCAGGTGGGTACCAACACAGCTACACGGTTTTGGACAACGAATGAAATGGTCTTTTTAGGTAAGCAATTTACCGATGTTGCAGTTCAAAACTATGACTGGGGTAATGACCTGCTGGCCAGAAAGGTTCTGACTACGCTGACTATTAACGGAATCGGGTGGGGGTCAGAAGACTTTACGTATAACGCCAATCCAGTATGGGTGGCCGGTATAACCGGTACCACGATCTATGTCGACTATGATGGCGATGTTTTCACCGGACCGTTACTGAATGATCGAGGCTGGTACTATGATGAAGAGCATTCGCTTGAGGCGTTTGAAGTCCTGCAGGTTTTTGATCAGAGCGGTGATAATGATCAGACCGGTATGCGTGTCTATACGCTGGATGGTACGGCCCTCGTAACGGCGTGGGGTGAGGCTTCGCAGTATGCCACGCCCAATAATCCGTTCCTCGATATGGGGTTCACCATGATCCCGTTTCCGACGGCCCTGCCGGAGAAGCAGTGGTCGCTGGTGGATGATATCTTTGGTAACGATGTCGTTGATCCCGGCGATACCATTCGCTTCAAGATCGACATCACAAGGCAGGTGTTTGATGACATAGCTGATGTGACCCTGTTTGATGACATGGTTGAATACCTGGTATATGTAACCAATACCGTGACGGTGGGAGGCAACCTGACGAACGATAATACGGGCCTCCAGACAGCTTTCCCGCTGGATGAGAATGGGCTTAATATCGGCCCGGTGCCCTTGGGTTCCACGACTACAGTGGAGTATTTGGCCTTGGTGACCAATGTTCCTTCCAGTGTCAACCGCCTGCGCAATACCGCTCGCGTGGAAGGTCAAAGCAGCACGGTCTTCGTGCCGCTGCAGAATTATCCATTCATGAATATGTTCAAGTCTAACAGTCCTTCAGGCTCCTCGCCGTTGCCATTCGGATACACGAATCCCATTGTGTACACGATCACGCTGGTGAATACCCAGAATACGGAACATACGGTGGCACGCCTCAGTGATCCGTTGCCGTACTCCACACGCATCATTTCCAACAGCACGCAGGTAACAGTCATCGGACCCTGGCAGGGCTCCGTCTATGATGAGTTTGAGTTGATCGCCTATGACGGTTCTGATGGCGCCATTGCCTGGCTGGGTAACTGGCAGGAATATGACAATACGCTGCCACCCTCGGCCTCTGATGGAAATGCCTACGTGGTGGTCGATGCGCCCTACGGCATACTGCAGGGCTATACCCTGAACTTCAGAGGAACGGCGGAGGTCTTCCGCGCGCTGAATCTTGGAAGCACGGGCTATACCTCCGCCGTACTGCGCCTGAAATATCGCCAGCAGCTCTCCAATGCCAATGACAGAGCTTCCATTCGGATATCTTCCGATGGCGGCACGAACTTTACGGAGCTGATATCGTTTGCGGGACCGGCGTTGAATACCAACTATATTACCTATACGACCAATATCTTTACCCATCTGTCGAGCAATATGGTGATCAAGTTCGCGGTTACCAATTGGGCCGGTATCTCGGGCTCGCGTATTCACTTCGATGATGTGGAAGGCTTTGTGGCCGGTGTCGATGTGGTTAACCAGGGCGGCGATCCGCCGCTCATCTTCCAGGATTACCGATTCCGTCTGAATCAGACCGGATTGGTGGAGTATATGGTGAGTCCCATAAGCCCTCCGCTTACGACACAGATTGTGAACCGGGCTTTTCTGGCCAGCTCAGAAGCACCGCTGGACCTGATAGCCGCGGTGACCAACCGCGTTTCAGAACAGCCTGACTTGCGGGCCGATAAGCGGGCTTTCGGACCCTTTACCCGTGAATTCGGGGAATCCATTACATATGAGATCACCATCAGCAATGCCGGAAATATCGTGGAAAGCTCTATCTCGCTGAGTGATGTGATCCCGGTACCGCTCGCCTATGAGTCCAATTCGCTCCTGGTGCTGCCGGCGACCTTCGCCACCAATGTGAGTGCGCCACCCTCCATGCTGAATAACGTCACGTTGAATCCGTCTGATTTCGTGCGCATTACATTTACATCACGCATTGCTCAAACCTATTCCGGACTGGTGACCAACCGCGCCCGTATGAGAACCTTGCTGCGCCCGGGCGGATACTGGCTGGAATGGACTAATGCGATCAACGACCTAGTGCTCACACAGGGTCTGCGCAGTGCCAGTACATTCTTCAGGGATGGAATGCAGCTCGCCTGGCAGGGTGTCAGTACAGGCGAACCCTCCAAGGTGATCGTTGGATACGATCTGCTCTATCAGGATAAGATGAATTTCTCGGATATTATAACAAACGACTGGATGTTGCTTGAAACCATCACCAACAGCTTTACGGTGGACAAGGGCGGCACCAATATACTCGGTACGTGGAGGCCGCATCCGACCAATCTGAATGAACGAGACTTGCGTTTCTATCGCGTGGCTCCTCAGAACCGCTGGAAGGTGGGCAATAATCCGCGCGCGGCCAGCCGCCAGGTGTATGTGGCTAAAAAAGTAAGCTTGAAACCCGGTCAGAACTGGGTGGCCCTACCCGGGGTGCCGGATACCAATACTATTGAGTTTGTGGTCGGGACGAACCTGCCGGCGTCTTCGATGGCTCATCATGCCACGAAAATATCCTGGTATCGAAGGGATGCGTACGCAACCAATGCCACCACCACCTTGGCTACACAGGAGGTCTGGCTGGCCGATTCGGGGCAATGGAAATACAGTATCCCGAGTGATAAAGCCGGATTTCCTGCCAATCATGTCCCGCTGAATCTGATGGATGGGTTTATTGTTGAACTGCCGACCGGTGTGGTGAACGGTGCGTCCTTTATGACCATCGGTAAGGTCAGGACCAACGAGTACTTTAAACAGATTCAGGAGTTCCCCGGCAATTATGGGGCTACGAATTACTCGCTGTTCAGTTTTAACATGCCTCGTCACTTGCATCCGTCTCAGATGAGCCTGAGAGATCCAAATACGGGCAGAGGCTTCCGCTCGTCTTATTTCCCCGATTTCCGCACACACGACGTCATGTGGAAATTTAATAAGGATCTGCAGGTGCCGGATAAATACGTGATCTACAGTGACTGGTACGGAGATTGGGTAACCGCGGGCGGTCTGCCTATACCCACCAATTACTTCGGTCCCGATGAAGGCATTGTGATTATGCGGCCTAATACCGATGAAATGATGGTGTGGACAAATAATTTGATTTATAGCGATCCAACCCGTGATATAAGCCCCTGATGAACGAATACATCCATTCTTTTGAATAGAAGTGTTTGAATCAGGGATGGCGGGGTTGTCGATGGGACGCAGTGCGGTGTGACGCTGGTCTCCTTTTGATAGTTCTGCCTGTTATTCGGTATAGCCCCTGCACCCGGCAGAACGAGGCCCGGATCTGCTTCTCCGGGTCGAAGTTCTTTATCAGTTCCTGTCGCTCGGATACGCTCTACTTCCGACGACGCCTTCTCTTGGGTTGCTCGTTCGTTTTCATGCGCCCCGTGTCATGCAAGGCCTCTCAATCGTCAACCGGGTGCATCACCGGACGCTTACTGTGTGCTTGCAGGGCGGGGTGCTTTATGGTTAGAGTCTGAATATGCCTTACACCGAATTCAGTATAGAACAGGCGGCGGCCTATCTACATTTGAAAACTGCCGATATTAAGCAGCTTCTAAAGTATAATGAGATTCCGCACCTGAACGCGGGTGGCCGCATAACGTTTATCCGTAGAGAGATTGATGCCTGGGCCAGTCAGCGCATTTTGAGTTACTCCCATGACCATTTGGCGGCCTATCATAAGCATTCATCCAGCGTGGTGCAAAAACACGATCTTTCCAGTGACCATGCACTCATGCCCGAACTGTTGAAGTCCTCCAATATAGTGATGGAACTGGAGTCGAAGACAAAGAGTTCTCTGATTCGTTCATTGGTCGATCTGGCTGAGCGCACCGAGTTGGTGAATTATCCTGATGATTTGCGTGACAGTATGTTCGAGCGGGAATCGATGTGTTCGACCGCACTCGGAGGAGGCGTCGCCATCCCGCATCCTACACATCATGACCCGTACAACTTTGAAGATTCATTTGTGCTGTATGCCCGCACTATCAGGCCCATACCGTTCGGCTCTGCTGACGGAGAACCCTCCCATCATTTCTTTTTGCTCTGCTGTCAGGACGAACGTATTCACCTGCATGTATTGGCCCGGCTGAGTATGATGTGCTACCGGACCGATCTGATTATGCAACTGGAGACCATTACGGCCATTGACGAGGCTCAGGAAGCTATCTTTGAAGCTGAGAGAGACGTTATACGCAAACATCTGTAAGGGTTGGTGCCGGTGACGTATTCGCCCTGCACGTGCGCTATGGCGTCGTGTTTAGAGACGCGCAGGGACTCGCTTGGCTACATTTAAAATGATTCTGCTATCCATGATTCTGTCATCTTTTTTCCATTCCCTCTTAATTGGCGTCTATTGGCGTTCATTGAACCGTTCCCAGGCGGTCACTATTTTACTTCATAAATTATCTATCGCTGCGCTTTCGGGCGGTTCAATAAGAAAGATTTTAAAACCGTATATGAACGTATATGGACATATATAAATCTGTTCTGACAGCGAATTCAAAAAATGGTCGCGGTGGAACGCGACCCTCCACTCCTTTACATTTGCGTTTCTTTGAGTTCTCTCGCGGCTAAAAAAGAAAAAGTTTCCAACCGTATATGAACGTATATAAACGTATATAAATCGGTTCCACGCTGAAGAATATGGCTATCCCTAAGCCATGAAAAAAAGGGCTACATGTAAAATGATTTTGCTATCCATGATTTTGTCAACCTTCTTCCATTCCCTCTTCATATATGTGCATATACGTTCATATACGGTTCAATAAAAAAAGTTCTGCACTGAAAAAGTCGCGGTGGAACGCGACCCTCCACTCCTTTACATTTGCGTTTCTTTGCGTTCTCTTGCGGCTAAAAAAGAAAAAGTTTCCAGAACAGCCGTGGCCGGCTCCTGTCCGAAGCTGGAGGGCGAAGCTCCCGCTGAGCTTAATTCCATCTCCTCTTCATATATGTGCATATACGTTCATATACGGTTCAATAAAAAAAGTTCTGC
>CAYXEW010000015.1:0-13231 GCA_964464115.1 uncultured Verrucomicrobiota bacterium | reverse complement strand
ACTGAAAAAGTCGCGGTGGAACGCGACCCTCCACTGGCGTTCATTGAACCATTCCCTGACGGTCACTTTTTTATTTCATAAAATTATCTATCGCTGCGCTTTCGGACGGTTTTCCTCTTACCGTTTAGTGCACCTTTTCTATTTCAAACCAGTCTATATCCGCTTTGCTGTGAGGCGCTTTATTAAAAGAGCATTCAAGCACGGTCCCCTGTGCCGGCACCGTGAAGACGCCCTCCAGTATCTCAAATTCATCGTTTGCACCATCCTCTGGTGACCATACCAATGCATGCAATTCCAGGCTGTTTCGTGAAATGGGGCTGTAACGTTTGCGAAATAGAATTTTTAGTGCGTCGCCGACACCGTTGAAGTCACGGATGCGTATGCGCGCCTTAAAGCGATATAGCCCTTCAGCGTACATACGATAGGGGCCCAGTATAGCATGCTGATAAGGATCATCCTGGTCCAGCGCTACAACCTGCTGCTCGGGGTCATGACCATAAGCCTCTATGCTGCCGACACAAAACATATCCTCAGCTTCATAGCGCTGGACAGTGAGGCGGTCTTGAAAGAGTACATGCCAGATATCGATCAGCATTGTGGCGCCCGCCTCGCATTGACCTCTAAAGGCGAGCCTCGCAGGCTGTTTCAGATGCAAGGCAAAATGCATCACGGCAAACGAATCATTGGTTACGACGGGAATGGCGGCTTCAGCCAAAACCGTTCCGCGGTCTGCATCTATGATGCTGGCTTGCCCGGCCCGGGTAGCCGTGAGATGGTAGCGAAGGCTGATGCGGTAGGATCCCGGGGGCATCAGGCGGCCGCTGAAGGTGCAATTCGTTGCAGAGGACTCGGGTTGAAACCGTGTGACCGTGCTATGGATGCTGTCTTCCATCTCGATGGCTTCAATGCTTTGATCGCTCAGGTGCCCGCGGTGAACACTCAAACCTATAGTCGATCCCCGCATGGGAATAACCGCCTCTGATGGCGCAGTCTTGAACTTAAAAAGTTCCAGGGGATCGTCTTTCATAACCCAGTCCAGATACGGAGAACGCTTCAGGCGCTCTACTGTGAAGCGGGAAGGGTAGGGGCTGACCCAGCGCGGAGAAGGGAATGCTTCGGGATGCACCGTAAGATAGGATACATTCAGTGACTTGCAGAGGGTGTACTCGTTTGAACCGATATGACCGATGTTGACGGACTGCAGCGGTTTAAAAATGTCTTCTTTGTATGTCGCCGTAGCTGCCGGGCTGTAACCGTTTATAAAAAAGGTGCGGTAGAGGGTGCTGTAATACAGCAGCCCGGCGGACCAGGAGCTGTCGCCCGGCCACAGCGGTACGGCGAGAACGCGGGCTTCCGGTTCGCTGTCACGGACATACGCATAGACCGCAGACTCTCGCGGCAGCAGATTGATGCCGATAGTGCCGCGCACGTGGTATTCAAGACCTATCAGCAGTGCAGCAGCGATACAGAGTATGCGGTACAGGCCTTCGTGACGCACAAAGCACTGAATAGAGGAGAGGGCATAGGCCGATAGAACGGACAGCCCCAGAAAGGAGACGACGATAATACGCCCCGGTGTTCGTGAAAGATTCCAAAGCGGTATATGGTGCAAGACGCGCTCGATTAGGGGGTGGATTTGAATGCCGATCACGATGCCCAGCAGAGTGATCAGACTCCACAAGAGCAGAAAATGACTACGCCTGTTTCTCATTTGACGGCAGAGCAGCGTGAGTATGATGCCCATGGCACTCAGCCATATTACCGGATAGCCGATATAGACCCTGGTTTCGCCGTGAACGCGGTAGGTGAACAGTTCGTTAAACGAGGGATAGAATTTGTGCACCCATCCGGCCGCTTCTGTACCGTGATGAGCAGATGCGGCCAGCACATTGAATTTTACGTGAAAGAGGTACAGTGCCGCCGGCAGCACGCCCAGCAGCATCGGCCAGGCCCAATGCAGTAGCCGTATCAGTTTCTCACGGCTGGCACCGGGTTCACTGGTCCACACGAAGATACACCGCAGGGCGACATATAAGAACAGCAGATACGAACAAAAATAGCTGAGTTGCATATCCTGTGTGGCTATAGAAGTAAAACACAGTCCCGCCGCGAAACCGCTCCAGCGGCATTTTTTTCTGATGGCCCGCTCGGCGAGAAAGAGCATAAAAGGTAAAAACATGACGGCAACGCCATTGGGGTGTCCACCCATCAGTTGGGCCATACGAAAGGGCATCAAGGTGAAAATAAGACCTCCCGTCCACGAGGCCAGATGTCGTCCCGTGTACTGGTGTGCGACCAGCATCGCGCCCAATCCGCACAGGGTGAACGACAGGATGATGATGCCGTTATAAGCCAGCACGGGATCGATGATCGCCAGGACGGCGTACAGTAAACTGGTCGGGATCTGCTGACTGGTGAAGCCCCGATGGCCTGGAATGGCAAATTCGTAAGGATCACTGAACAGGGGAATCTGCCCTTTCGCGACCTCAGTGAAGAGCCAGTATTTGTGATAGAGCTGGAGACAGTCCTGAGGAATGAGGCGTATCGTCTCCTGTCCCGGCCCCGCATCATCGGTGAAAGGAATGCCAGTCCGCATGTGATTGATCAGCGGATAGGTCCACAGGAAGCCGACCGCAGTATACAGAACAAAGGCAGTCAGCCAGTAAAGATGCTTTCTTTTCTTGTTTTTTTCTTTGATCACATTTTTACTCACAGTCCGTTTTATACGTTTCCTTGTAACTGTAAATACAGGTAAATGCACGCCAATAAATGATTGATCAAACGGCAGTTCATGTTGGAGAGTGGTGACGGTTGATAATGAAACACAGCGACAGAAAAATACTCGTGACAGGTGCCGGCGGCTTTACTGGAAGTGCGCTGGTTCGACGCCTCGTGGCAGATGGTTATCCGGTCCGGGCAGTCGTCCGGCCGGGACGCCCGTTTGAGCTGGAAACGCATGAACTCATCGAAAAATATGAAGGTGATTTAACGGATCGCGACAGCGTTGCGTCCATGGTCAAGGGGTGTACCGATCTATTTAATATTGCCGCCCTCTTTCGCCGGGCAGGAGTGCCGGACAGCGACTACTGGAAAGTGAATCGCGATGGTGTTCAATATTTACTGGATGCGGCCGTCTCTGAAGGCATACGCATGTTTGTCCACTGCAGCACCATTGGGGTGTGCGGTCACATCGAGCATCCGCCTGGTGATGAGCAGACACCGTATCATCCGGGTGATATTTACCAGTTGACAAAAATGGAAGGGGAGAAACTGGCCCTGCAATACTTTCGGGAAAACAGGCTGAAGGGCTGTGTCATACGACCGGCTTCTATTTATGGCCCCGGCGATCTGCGCCTGCTGAAACTCTTTAAGATGATCAAAAAAGGTAAGTTTGTCGTTATTGGCAGTGGAAAGCCCCATTTTCATACGGTGTTTATCGATGATCTTATACAGGGTTTCATCCTGGGCTGGCAGAAAGAAGAATCCCACGGTGAGGTATTTATCTGCGCGTCAGCCGAACATGTGCCGCTGAAGGCCTTGTTTGAGATGATTGCCGCTGAGTTCGGGGTGCCTCCACCGCGCATAAAGATTCCCGCTATGCCTGTTCAGGTGCTGTCCGAAATCGTCGAAAAAATATGTGTTCCGCTGCGTATTGAGCCGCCTATTTACCGCCGCCGTGTTGATTTTTTCACCAAGCACCGCGAATTTGACATCACAAAAGCGAGAACAGTGCTCGGTTATGAACCTTCGGTGAGTCTCAGGGAGGGACTTCATCGAACGGCCATATGGTATGAAAAGAAAGGCCTTCTTTGATGAAACGCGTATGTGTATTGGGTTCCAATTCCGGCCGCAATGCGGGTGACGCAGCCATCCTGTCTTCTATTATACGGAATATGCGAAAGCTGAAACCGGACACGCAGTTTGATGTTCCGACCACTCATGCTGATTACCTCTACCGTAAATTTGGTCGCGATGGCATTCGAGCTGTCAGTATGATGCCATGGAGCGGCAGCATCCGCATTGCCGGTATACCTACCGTGTTGTCCATTTTGCGCAGTGATGTGGTAATCATCACAGACGGTATAATCTTCGATGTGAAATTATGGAATCCACTGTTTAATTTTTTACTGTTGCTGGTTCCTCTTGTACCTTTCGTAAAACTGTTCAGAAAGAAGCTGGTATGTTTTCTGGTAGGGGTTGGGCCGCTCGACACCGCCTGGGGTAAACGCTTTGCCCGCTATGTGTGCAATGCCTGTGACGTGGTTATGGCCCGCGAAAAGGAGACGGCCGATCTGGTTCGCTCGATTGGCGTGGACGACCGGCGTATCGAAACGTATGCCGATGCCGCTTTTGTCAACCCGCCGGCTGACGCCGCGAGGGCAAAGCAGATACTGGTTGATAAAGGAGTCGATGTACACCGTCGTATCGTTGCGCTGAATATAAACAGCTATGTCGATCAATGGCTTCAGGGGCATGAAAAAGTAACGGATCCCATTGCTTTTCAGCAGAAGTTGGCCGCATCGGCGGATCGGATAAGTGACGAACTCGATTGCAGTATCGTGATGGTAGGTACTCAGATCATGGATGCTGCCTACATGCGGGAAGTCGTTGAACGGATGCAGAGGAAGGAACGCGCTGTCATCATTTCAAATGAAGAGTATTCGTCAGAAGAAGTAATGGCGGTGCTGGGGCAGGCAACTATTTTTGCGGGCATGCGGCTGCATTCCATTATTCTGGCCGCCAGTATGGGAACCCCCTGTATAGGCCTCGCTTACGCGCCCAAAGTGCGTTCGCATATGGAGTTGCTCGGCCTGAAGGAATTCACTGTTGAGTTGAAGAGCTTTGATGTGGAAACCTTTACCGGGACCGTTCGGAGTGCATTCGAGCGTGAGGAGGCGCTTCGCGAGGCACTGTCAGAGCGCATACAGCAGATCAAAGGGGATGCCATGCGCGGTTACGAAGCATTTGCCGACCGTTATCTGTAAGCGGACAGGCCGCGTAACAGTTAGCTTTTGCTGGCCTTTCTGCGACGGGCGTATTTGCGTTTTTTCCTCCATTGACGCAGCCAGATGAGCGGGACGGCCCAGACGGAGGTCAGCAATTTCATCAGGGGATAGCGCAGCCACTTGTAGCGGCCTATCTGCAAGAGCGATGTGACGGCTTGCTCGTCGAATTTTTCACGTACGGACGCTTTCGGCACAGGCCTGTCGTATGCCGGCACCGCTCTGTTTTTTTGCTTCCAGCGTTCTACCCGCAGGGGCGCCATCATTCCTTTGCGCTTTGTCTGGATCCTGTGCGTTTTATAGCTGGCGTCTTTTGTCACATCCTCCACGCAGATTGTACCGCGTTCAGCCGCCCGTTGAACCAGCCGCCGCCCCATCTCAGTCCTTACCAGCATACGGGACTGATTTTTAAATTTATAACGGCCCATTTCATCGCGGGTCCATGCGTCACTCACGGAAACATCGGAAAACTGGCCTGACCCATCGATACACGTTTGGCATCGCACGGGCATGTAAATGGAGTTAAAGTAGTTATAGGCACCATCCTTGTAATTGGAGTAGTGCAGATTGACGGTTTTGCCGTTTTTGAGTACAGCCCTCATTTTGCCGGGCCACTCCCCCCCCCGAAATTCAAAATTACGGATTTCGTCACGTTGAATGCCTTTGGTCTGTAGCATTTCGAGTACAAAATAAGGTTCGAGTGCGCCGCCGCAGAAAAGTCCTGTAACGCTCCTGATTTGATTCCTGATCTGCGGATCGTGATCCATGAGCAGGCGCAGACCGTGTACCTGGCAGGGCAGCCCGGCATAGGCATATGTTCCGCCGCGTTGTTTGACATCATGCAATACGGCATTCAGCGGTATGGTTGTATATTTTGATCCCTGGCTGGAGAGTAGTTCTTCGTACGTAGTCGCTATAAAAGGTTCGCCCAGCCAGGGTTGTGCGGGATTCATTCTCGTGACAATGCAGCCGTCCACCTCGCCGTGTTTGAGTTGATCCCACAGCAGCGCTGTAATCAAACCGCCGCCGGCACCGCCTCCTCGCATGCGCTCATCCGTACAGTAGCCGATGAGCGTCTGTTGTACCCGCCCATCAAAGGAATCATCATCCGGCAGGTCGCCAAACGTAATGCGAGTCAGTTCTTCATAGGAAACGCTGGCCCCGGGACAGCAGCGACCGCAAAGGGAGGGAATCTCATCCGGTCTCCGGCTCTCCGGAAACTGCGCCGGTCCAATGTGCATGGTGCCGGCGCCGGCGCCGACACAGGTGCCGCAGCGCGCACACAGATCCGTGTTCCACAATGAAGCGGGTAAATTGTTGTCTTGTCTATTCATGGCGAATAAGGTGATATGTCTGTCAGTTGTAGCATATTATGTGCAGGAGACGATATTGAAAATACTGTTTTTAGCGCCGCAGCCCTTTTATGAAGAACGCGGTACCCCGATAGCTGTCCGTTGGGCTCTGGAAGCCCTTGCCGGAGAGGGACATCATATTGATCTGCTTACATTCAAAAATGGACGGGATGTTTCGATCGATGGGGTCCAAGTCAAACGGATCGGCGGCCCTGCATTCAAGAGCATGCCCATCGGGTTTTCATTGAAAAAGGTATGCTGCGACCTGTTTATGCTTTTCGATTTGGTGGCGATGCTGCGCCGGCATTCGTATGATGTGGTGCATGCCAACGAGGAATCGGTATTTCTCGCCTTACTGGTGAAACCGTTTATAAAAGCCCGCCTCGTTTATGATATGGATTCTTCAATGGCGGATCAACTCCTCGAGAAGTATCAGTTCCTTCGCCCTGTGGGCCCGCTTTTAAATGCCTTTGAGCGGTTGGCTGTACGCGGGTCGGACCTTATTCTGCCGGTTTGTGAAAGGCTCGCGGAAAAAGTGCGCGGATATGGTGCCAATGACCGCTGTTATGTTCTGCACGACGTGGCGATAGAGACGAATGCCGTGGATGGAAGTCCAGTGGATGATATCAGCAACATCACCCGTTCCGGTAAACCTGTGGTTCTTTATGTCGGTAATTTGGAGCCCTATCAGGGGACTGACCTCATACTCCAGGCTGCGGCCCATCCCCTCATAAAGGAGCGCGTCGATTTTGTATTTATCGGAGGGCGTGCTGAGGATGTGCGGGCGGGGCGGATCCGTGCCGACAAACTCGGTGTTGGGGGGCATGTGTTTTTTGCGGGCCCGAGGCCGGTGGAGCACTTGCAGGAGTACCTGCGGCAGGCCGATGTGCTTTTATCGCCGCGGGATCGGGGTCTCAACACGCCACTGAAAATCTACTCCTATATGCTCTCGGGTGTGCCCATTGTGGCCACGCGTATCCTTTCACATACGCAGGTGCTGTCAGACACATGCGCAGCGTTGGTTGAGCCGAATGGGGATGCACTCGCGCTGGGTATCGCCGCGCTGCTCGATGAACCAGACAGAGCTGCATCGTTGGGGTCATGTGCGCGCGAACGCGCTCAAAAGGAGTATTCGAGGACCCATTATCGTGCTGTCATGAACGAAGCCTATCATCGATTGGAGCCATTATGAATAGCCGCATCGGCAATCTGCCGGAGACTTCGTTTGACATCGTGGTGATCGGCGGGGGCATTCATGGCGCAACCATTGCCTGGGAAGCGCAACGCCACGGATTGAAAACACTGCTCGTCGAGAAAGAAGATTTCGGCGGTGCCGCTTCGGCGAGCAGTCTCAAAGTCCTGCATGGCGGTCTGCGCTATCTTCAGCATCTCGATTTCAGACGCATGCGCGAATCCATTCGCGCGAGGAGGGAAGGTGTGAGGCTGCAACCGCATCTGGCGCATCCGCAACCCTATATGATGCCGACCCACGGTCGCGGAATGCGCAGCCGCATCGCCATGAGACTGGCTCTGCTGGTCAATGATGTCGTCAGTTTTGATCGAAATTGGAGCCTGCCGGAAGACAGGCGGTTTCCCGCCGGATGGATGATGACACAGTCTGAGTGGGAGCAGGTGGCTGGCGGGGGAATGAAAACCGTCTACGATGGGGCGGCCGTTTGGTATGACGGCTTTATTGAAAACACAGAGCGCTACACACTTAATTATATCATGAGTGCCCGCTACCTCGGCGCCAGCACCTTGAACTATATGGAGGCCAGCTTTCTGCAACGTGAGCAGAAACAGAAGAGGGTGGGCCTTAAGGACGTGCTGACGGGCGAGACAGGCACCGTGACGGCGACAAATGTGGTGGTGGCGGCGGGTGGCTGGACAACGAAGCTATTGTCGGGGATGGGCATCAAAGCGCCCTCCGAACAGGGTTGGACGCGCGCATACAATATTGTGGTCGACCGGCCGCTTTTTGGGGAGTATGGAGTGGGACTCGAAGCGGTACAGCATTATCGCGATCCCGATGCGGTCGTACATGCGGGCAAACGCCTGTACTTTATGACCCCGTGGAAGACCGGTACCGTGATAGGAACCGTGTATCAGCAGTGTAAAGAGCCGGCGGATGAGTGTTCGCTCTCGCAGGAAGAGCTCGCCCGTTTTATAGACGAAATAAATAAAGTGTGCCCCCGTGCGGAGCTGTCTCTCGATGCTGTAACCCATGTTCACATGGGTATTCTTCCGGCGGCCCGGACAAGGGGCGATGATCCGGCCAAACACACAAAGATATGGAACTGCGCATCGCAGGGAGCGGAGGGTGTGTATGCCGTCCTCGGTGTGAAGTATACCACTGCGGGAAGCGTGGCGCGATCACTGATAAAGCAAGTGAACGGGCCGCTACAACCGGCAGAGAGTATGAACCTGTCGGGCTGGAAGAAAGCGGTGACGCCCCTGCAGATAGCTGAATACCTGTGCGGACGGCAGACAGACACGAGCCGCTTGATGGTGGATAGACTTATCAGAGAGTACGGTGACCAGGTGGAAACGGTGATGAAGTGTGCTGATCATGAGGCCCCTTGTGAAACGCTCTCAGAGGTTTGTCCGGTATTAAAGGCGGAGGTTCGGCATGCTGTTCGTAATGAAATGGCCCAGAAGCTCAGTGATGTGGTCTTCCGCAGAACGGATATGGGCAGTTTCAGTTACCCTGGAAAAGAGGCCTTAAAAGAGGCGGCCTCCATCATGGCGGCAGAACTGCGGTGGTCCGATGAACGAGTTCAGCGGGAACTGGCGGCTATCGATGACTATTACAGCAGGAGAGGTCTTCAACACCTTGTGAAGGAGTAGCATCATGATCCTGGCAGATTTTCACATGCATCTTTATCCGGAATACGATATACCGTATTTTCTGCATGCCGCCTTCAGTCATATGGAGCAGCATCGGCATCGCCTCGCCCTCACCGAAGCGGATTATGTGTTTTGCCTGGCCCAGACATGCGATTTCAGCCTTACACAGGTATCGAACGAAAGCACCTCTCCAGGTAAGCTGCCAAACAGAAGTTACCGCGTAGAAATGAGTGAGTGCGGTGAGTTTATCCGTTTGATACGGGACGATGGTGTCGGACTGTTCGTACTGCCCGGGAGGCAGATTGCAACGGCAGAACGGCTGGAAATTCAGGCGTTGGGGCAGGATGAGTCGGTTCCGGACGGGTTGCCCGCGGCCGAAACCGTACGGGCCGTTTTGGAAACGGGGTCGCAACCGATTCTCCTCTGGGGCTTTGGAAAATGGATGTTGTCGCGTAGCCGCATAGTGTCATCATTGATAGAACAGTATTCGCCGGACCAACTGTGGATTGGCGACAGCGCGATGAGACCCGTCTGGTGGAAGAAATCCGGATTGCTGAACCTGGCGGCGCGCAAAGGGTTTACGATTGTTTCGGGTTCGGATCCGCTGCCGCGCAAAGGTCAGGAAAAAAATGCCGGTCGCTACATCAACAGTATCCAGGGTGGACTGCATCCGGAACGGCCGCTTCAGTCCCTGTATGCGGCAGTGCGCTCTCAGCAAGGTTGGCTGCCTACCTCGGGTGTCCGTCGCTGGATACCCTGATACCGCGAGGCTTACCAGAAGAGCCGGTAACAACTGTCCAGTTGGAAAGCGTTTTCTATATGGTGGACAGCGGGGGCTTCATCGCCGATACAGCCCACCACTTCCACAATATCAAAACGGATATAAGGGGGAGGCTTTTTCAGTTTTTTAATATAGCGCACTGCTGCCCTGGAAAGATAATGTCGCTTGGATCGATTCACGGCTTCCGCCGGTCTACCGAAAGACTCGTTGCGGCGGGTTTTTACTTCGACAAATACGAGGATGTCGCGATCTCTGCAGATTATGTCAATTTCATCTTTCGGTCCCACCCTGTAGCGGTGAGCGAGCAGCCGGTATCCCTTCTTTCGGAGAAGCCGTTTAGCCAGCTTTTCGCCCCACAGTCCCGTCCTGATATGTGCGGGCTCACGCCCGCCACGCTTCATCCAATGGCGCAGGAAGTCAGTTATCTTCATTCGACAGATCACCCAGATCGAGCTGGCTTTGAAAATGGGATTTGATGGGTTCAAAAAAAGTTCGGTGAATGGGGCAGGGCCCATAGTTGCGAATGGCGTCCAGGTGTTCCGGTGTGCCGTAGCCCTTGTGTTTGGCAAACCCGTATTCGGGGTGCACCTTATCCAGTTCCGTCATGATCCGGTCGCGCGTCACTTTGGCCATCACACTGGCCGCTGCGATTGAAAGGCTCTTGCGGTCACCTTTCACAATCGTTTTTGAGTGGCAGGGAAAACGGGGGCAACTGTTGCCGTCGACGAGAATAAAGTCAGGGGGGCTCATTAAGTCATCGACCGCCCGCAGCATGGCATCATAAGTGGCCTTGAGAATGTTCAGCCGGTTGATTTTTCTGATATCTGAAAGAGCCGTGCCCACCTGAATTTCGTCGAGCCCGGCAATGGTGCTGAAAAAATATTCCCGCCGGTGTTCGGGAAGCTGCTTGGAATCGGTCAGACCCTTGAGAGCACCCCGCAGCAAATCATCGGCAAAATCTCTTTCGATCACCACGGCGGCCGCTACCACGGGACCCGCAAGGGGGCCGCGCCCGGCTTCATCAATGCCGGCTACCTGTTGAAAGCCTTCATCCCATGCCGCCTGTTCAAAATCGAGCATGTAGCTTTCATCCGCTGGACGAATTAAACCCTGCGCTCTTTGAGACGCGAGGCTTTACCTGTGCGGTTGCGGAGATAGTAGAGTTTAGCTCGCCGGACTTTGGCTTTACGCTCAATCTCAATTTTGGCAACACCGTGTGAATGAAAGGGAAAAACGCGCTCAACCCCTTCACCATAGGCAATACGGCGAACCGTGAAGGTTTCAGTACTGCCGCCACCGTCGCGTGCAATAACAGTGCCTGAATAGACCTGGATACGTTCCTTCTCGCCCTCTCTGATGCGGACGTGAACTTTCACCGTATCACCAATTTCTACATGGGGCAGTTCTTCCTGCTTTAAATTTTCGCTGTCGATTTTTTTCAGTATATCATTCATGTCAGTACTCATTTCTTAATCAAAGCTGAACAGACTTAGTGATTTTGCATGCCCCCGTCAAGTATTGAATAGCAAATTCTGTCAGACCTTAACTGTTTTAGTGCGTCTTTATGTGCAGCTCCGGCCTCTTGTTGGTAACAAAACTGTTGGGGGGAACGCTTTCCATTAGAAAAACACTTCCCCCGATGGTGGATCCGTGTCCGATTACAGTATCCCCGCCCAGTACAATGGCATTCGCGTAAATGACGACCCTGTCTTCTACCGTTGGATGCCGCTTTATTTTCTTGATGGGGTGCCCCTGTTCATCTAAAGGAAAGCTTTTGGCTCCCAGCGTGACCCCCTGATAGATCTTTACATGATCGCCGATTTCAGTAGTTTCCCCAATCACCACGCCCGTAGCATGATCAATAAAAAAACCGTGACCGATAGAGGCTCCCGGATGGATGTCCACCCCGGTCTTAGAATGAGTCCATTCACTCATAATGCGCGGCACGACGGGCACCTCTAGTTTATACAGCTCATGGGCGATTCGGTGTGATGTGATGGCCAGCATGCCGGGGTAGGCCAGTTGGACTTCTGCATAATTTAAAGCTGCCGGATCACCGTCATAGGCAGCTCTGACGTCTTCGACCAGCAGCGTGCGAATAGCTGGCAGTTTTGTATAAAAGGCGGACATGATGCGGAAGGCCTCAGCATGTACATCGATCTGGCGGACTGCGTCGTTATGGCGGTCCACCTCACCGAGCCAGCGAAAGGGTAGAGCCCGTTCAATTTCCGGTCGAAGATAGCGCCAGGCCTCACTTAAACGCCTTGTCAGAAACATCGACAATTCATCCTGCTCGACATGTGCATGGAACATGCGCCCGGGAAACATGGCGTCGACCAGTATCCGCAAGGCTTCCACGATATGCGTCGTGTCAGGATAGTCCCCAAGGAGACTGTCAGATCGGTCTTCAAAATCGGTGGCATAGAGGGGTTTGAGCTCCGCAATCGTAGTGCAGAGTTGTTCCTCAAGGGCATCCCCTCTGCAACATGAATAGTGCTGTTGATCCGTCATGGTTTCTCCTGATTCGATGAAGAGATTAGCGCATGCATCCGCTGGAATCAAGTGGGTAGCTCTTCATTTATTCACCACCTCTTCATTTGCGGTTCAATAAGAAAGAGTTTCCAACCGTATATGAACGTATATGGACATATATAAATCTGTTCTGACAGCGAATTCAAAAAATGGTCGCGGTGGAACGCGACTATCCACTCCTTTACATTTGCGTTTTTATGCGTTCTCTCGCGGATAAAAAAAAGTTTCCAGAACAGCCGTGGCCATCTCCTAGCCGAAACTGGAGGGCGAAGCTCCCGCTGAGCTTAATTTTATGCCCTCTTCATATATGTTCATATACGTTCATATACGGTTCAATAAGAAAGAGTTTTCAACCGTATATGAACGTATATGCACATATATAAATTGGTTCCGCTCTGAAGAATATGGCTATCCCCAAGCCGTGAAGAGTAGGGATATATTTAGAATGATTCTGCTATCCATGATTTTGTCAAAACTCTTCCAGTCCCCTCCTCCTTTGCGTTTCTTTGAGCTCTCTCGCGGCTAAAGTAAGAAAAAGTTTCCAGAACAGCCGTGGCCATCTCCTAACCGAAACTGGAGGGCGAAGCTCCCGCTGAGCTTAGTTTTATGCCCTCTTCATATATGTTCATATACGTTCATATACGGTTCAATATCTTCCAATTCCTTATTTTCTATTTTGAGGGCTGGTACCAATCCGAGAGTCCTATGGAGGGGAT
>CAYXEW010000014.1:17299-37220 GCA_964464115.1 uncultured Verrucomicrobiota bacterium | reverse complement strand
GCCGTTTTTGACCAGAGATACGCTCATAATACCAGCTAAACTGTTACTTATTTGACCATGTTTATACTATATACACCTTGCATCGTTGTAACATGTTATAGATTACATGAATATATACTGTACTATTATTCATTACATTAATTAGAATTTTTCATGAAACCTGTTCCGTCACTTAAAAGTGCTTCTGTGCCAAGTATAAGCATCTGCCAAATTCTAATCAATGGCCATGAGTTAACATCGATGGGAAGGTCTGCAACTATTCCCGCCCTACTACAAGACAACCGCGTGAAATCGTAAATCGATACGGTCAAATACTCTCTGGACGTGCCGGGATGCGGCGAGAGAGTCGTCGAAAGCTGTATACTCGGCTGTCTCGTCATATACTATTTATTTGTTTCTTAATCTGGATAATCAGCATAAAACGGCTCACTCTGCGCGTTGCATTTATGACGGACAATAAACCCAGAAACATTTACCTTGAAGTGCTGCACATTGCGTATCCGCTAATGATCAGTTCGGGGTCCTTTACGTTAATGAACTTCTGTGACCGGATGTTTCTATCCTGGTTTAGCGAAGAAGCCCTTCGCGCAGCCCTGCCGGCAGGTATTCTGGCCTTTGCTTTTCAGTGCGGGTTCCACGCACTCGTATCCTATTCCAATACGTTTGTCGCCCAGTATCACGGAGCGGGAGACCGTGATAACTGCAGCCGGGCCACCGCTCAGGGTGTTTTCTTTTCCTTTATTTCATGGCCTATACTGATACTGCTTATTCCGCTGGGTATCTTTCTATTAAAGATCAGCGGTCACCCCGCTGAAATCTTTGCGCTGGAAAAACCTTACTTCTCTATTCTGATCGGCGGCGCCGGCTTCACCCTCACCGGTATTGCTCTGACGTCTTTTTACACCGGGCGGGGAAAAACGCTTATTACCATGATGGTGCAGCTCGTTTGTAACCTGACTAACATTCTGCTTAATTACCTGCTCATTTTCGGTGTTGGCATTTTCCCCGAAATGGGGATTGTCGGGGCGGCCGTGGCCACCGTTGCCTCTAGTGCGCTAGGCCCCGTTCTGCTGCTGTTTTTATATTTTTCACGAATCAATCGGAAACATTATCGAACGTGGGAAACGTTTCGCCCGCACTGGCCGCTGATCAAACGTATGATTCGATTCGCCTCCCCTTCTGCTATTCATTTTGCATTGGATCTCGGCTCCTTTTCGCTCTTTGTTTTACTCGTTGGCAGGCTCAGTGCGGGCGAGCACATCGCTGCCAATATTGCTCTCAGCGTTAATCTGGTTGCCTTCATGCCCATGATTGGCATGGGCATTGCCGCCTCAACCATGGTGGGACAATACCAGGGAAAACAGGATTCTGATATGGCACAAAAAGCCGGCTGGGCGGCGGCGAAAATGGGCCTCTTGTATGTCATTCTCATTACGTCCACCTTTGCATTCATGCCGGGCGCTTATATTGACCTGTTCACGGAACACGGCCCGCGTCAATTTGAGCATCCAAACGTCTTTTCCTATACCCGAATCCTGCTGCTGATTATGATTATATGGGGTGTTTTCGACGCCTTTTCACTGATTCTTTCCGGCGCGCTGAAAGGGGCCGGCGACACCCGTTTTGTAATGATCTGTTCGCTGGCCATCGCCTGGCTGATCTTTGTGCCGGGTATGCTGATTCTTGTGCTCTGGCTGAAAAAGGGTGTCATCTGGGCCTGGGGGTGGACGGCCTTTTACATTGGGCTGCTGGCCTCTATCTATACATGGCGGTGGATTAGCGGGCATTGGAAGCAGATTAATGTTCTCGGCCAAGAGCCCGTCAAAACGCTGCCCACAGCGGAGAGCAGCGCTATTCATATCACCGAATAATGTTCGGCATCTGCCCGGCGCTATTTTTGCTGTTCATGGCAAGGGCGGACACGCTATACTGCTCCACCAATGAAACCGGTTCCTTTTAAAAAAAATCCACTGGCTAACAGAGATGCCAACCCGACCGTTTATGTGCAGCGGGGTCCCGATGCTTATACCAATGCCCGGTCCTGCCTGCGGCAGATGGATCTGTCTGCCGCCAAGGGAAAGCGGGTTTTACTCAAACCCAACACGGGCCGGCGGGCCACTGCTGATTCCGGGATTGTGACAAACCCAATGGTCGTGGCCGCAGCCATCGATGCGTTCAGGGAAGCAGGGGCGGAGGTTGCTATCGGTGAGAGCCCTATTATTGGTGTTCACACAATGGAGGCCTTTGAGTGTTGCGGCATGAAGGCGATGGCGGAAAACCGCGACTGTCCGCTCATCGATATGGACGCCCGAACATATCTGAAGCTGGACGTTCCCGGCGGAGTGGCTATCCACCACATAAAGCTGTGCGCTGATGTGCAGGATTTTGATGTCCTCGTTTCTATACCCGTCATGAAAATGCATATGCATACGGGCGTCACGCTTTCGGTTAAAAATATGAAGGGTTGTCTGTGGCGCCGCAGTAAAATTGACTTGCATATGCTGCCCTCTGTCGAGGGAAAACCTGAAAAACCGCTGAATATTGCCATTGCCGATATGGCCTCCGTTTTGCGTCCACACCTGTCGCTCATCGATGGGACCATCGGGATGGAAGGGCTCGGGCCAAGCGCGGGAAAACCTAGGGCAGCACATGTAGTCGTAGCCGGCACAGATGCCTTTGCTACGGATGCGGTGGCCTGTACCCTGATGGGCGTTGATCCACGTTCCGTACAACACCTTCGCATCGCGGCCGAGCGCGGTTACGGTTGTATTGATCTCGAGGATATGTGCGTTGCGCCCGACACATGGAAAAACTGGATAACCCCGTTTGCACCCGTACCGGAAAACCTCTCTTTTGAATTTCCTCATACCCGCGTCCACGACAGACAATCCTGCAGTGCATGTCAGTCTACACTCATGCTCTTTTTGAAGCGTTACGGCAGAGAGATGCTGGACTATTTTCCAGAAGATGCGGATATACAGATGGCTATTGGCAAGGGTCACGAAGAGCTGCCGGAGGGAACGGTGTGCGTTGGAAACTGTACCCGGGAACACAAAGGGCGCGGCCTTTATGTGTCTGGTTGCCCGCCTGTTGCCAGCTCCATTATAGAAGCTATAAAAAATAAAAACCCGTAAGGTTTGTTGTTTATCTGTTCACGCGCGCATCCTATAGCATGAAAAACTGTAGACGCAGGTGCAGTCAGAATCAAATATCGGGAAAGGAAATACAGTTGTAAGGATGATAGATCTCTCGACTTTTCGCAGTCCACCGGCGAGTTGCCGCCCGATGCCGCTCTGGAACTGGAATGGCAACGTCACCACAGCCTTCATTCACCGCGAACTCACGCGTTTCAAAGAGGAGGGGTTTGGCGGCGTATTCATTCATCCCCGGGCAGGTATGGAAACCGACTACCTGTCCGAAGCATGGTTTAACCTGTGGAGCGAAGCGCTTCAGACCGCCCGGGCGTTGGGCCTGGAGTGCCACGTGTACGACGAAAACAGCTATCCGTCCGCTATGGCCGGCGGCCACGTCTACGCCAACTTCCCTTATGCCTGCTCGCAGTATGCCGTACCCCATCTGTGTTCCGTACTGCCCCGGGGAAGTGGACTCGACGTGCTTGCCACATTTAATCTTTCAGGTGAACGGCCAGTGCCGATGGCGCACGACGATAACGCCGAGGGCTCATTTCTCGTAGTAGAGCTGCGCAAGGCAACCGTTAACCCGTGGACCTCCTGGTTTCCCTTTGTAGACACCTGCCAGCCGCAGGTGGCTGAGACGTTTATCGACGTTACCCATGAACAATATTATCAGCGATTTAAACAATTCTTCGGGAAGGAACTTAAATATTTCTTTGCGGATGAGCCCACGGCTGCCAAGTGCGAAAAATACAACCAGTCTTTCACGACACCGCTCTCCCGCCTGCTGCTGAGGGAATTTGAAAAAGAGCGGGGATATGACCTAACCCCTTTTCTGTGTGACCTCTTTCTTGCAACACCGACATCCCGGCGTACGCGTTATGACTACTATGCAACCTTACAGCGAGTCTGGGTTCAAAACTTCATCAAGCCTGTCAGTGACTGGTGTGAACAGCATGGCGTTTGCTTTACCGGACACCTGATGGAACACGAATGGCCCGTGCCGGTCAGTCATCCCAACTCGATGGATGTTCACCGCCACTTACAGATGCCGGGAGTGGATATGCTGGCCTTCCAGTATCATTTCGATGGACACGCGGAAAACAACAGCTATCTGCTTATGATCAAAGAGGCTGCGAGTGCCGCTGATCAGATGGGGCGGACGCGCGTGCTTAGTGAAACGCATGGTGGCGGCGGCCATTCCCTGCGCTTTGAGGATATGAAAGAACTGTGTGACTGGCAAATGGTGCATGGTATAAATTTTATTAATCCCCATATGTGTTTTGAAACTATTGCGGGGGCCCGGAAATATGATTGGCCGCAAACATTCAGCGACCACAGCCCTTGGTTTGACTACTACCGGCTGTACGCCGATTACACGGCGCGCATAACCAATGCACTCACGCGGGGGCGGCGCGTCAACCGCACATTGTTGCTCCACCCCACAACATCGGCCTGGCTGGACTATTCGCCCATGGAAATTAAAAGAAAAAGGTGGTCCGCGGAACCCGATACGGCCGATCTGCCCATCTACCAAAGCCAATCCACGCTCATACAGTTATTCGCCGATCAACAGGTCGACTTTGATCTGGGCGATGAAATGATCATGCGCGATCTGGCCTCTTCGGAGAAGGGCCGTATGGCGGTGGGCGCATGCCGCTATGATGTCATTATTCTTCCCGAAGCCATGAATAACTGGATGGAATCCACGCTGGCCGTTATGAAGGACTATTTCAAAGCGGGGGGCCTCCTGTTAGCCCTTCGCGATGCCCCCTCTTACGTAAATGGCCGGAAAGACAACCGTCCCGCAAATCTGCAAAATACGTTTGCAGAGCAGTGGGTCACCTGTGCCACACGGGAATTACTTCTAGCGGCATTGAAGCGGAAACTGCCGCCCCGTATCGCTACGCAGGAAGGCGCCCCCCTTCCGCTTCGCGTATACCATCAGTACAGAGAACTCGACAGCGGTGGCAGCATTCACATGCTGGTCCATAATGCCCGCCGCGCCATATCCACAACGCTTCGGCTGCGGGGGGGCGACATGGTTGAACTCGACCCTGTAACAGGTGACACCGTTGCCCTGCCTTTTGAAGCTGAAGAAGGTTGGCTCTCGTTAAACATCTCTCTCGAACCGCTGTCAACACGGTTACTGCTGGTTGATGCCGATGCCAAAACTGACCGAACGTACCGCGCGCCAGGTCATCTGATAAAAACAGTTGAACCGGTCCTGGCCGCAGCAGAACCGGATCAGCCAAACAGTCTGATGATCGATTACTGCGACATCGAGTTGCCCTTCGGACGTAAACGATACGATATACCCGTAATGGAAGCCAATGAAAGGCTTTGGAAGGCTCAGGGATTCGATCGCAATATATGGGACCGCGCAATCCAGTTTCGCAACAACTACTCCCGCTTTACCTTTGATGACCAAAGCGGTTTTCTCCTGCGCTACCGCTTCCAGTGTGATGCCGTCCCGGACACCATCAGCCTGGCCCTTGAACGGCCCCACCTGTATAAATGCACACTCAATGGAAAACCCGTCAACGCAGAATGCGGCGAGGTCTGGCTTGATGAAGAAATACGCAGTGTTTCAATTGCGGACAAGGTCACCACTGGCGAAAACATCATCGAATTAACTGCGCCCGTCTTTGATATTCACTGTGAGGTGGAGCGCATCTATTTGATCGGATATTTTGATGTTGAACCCGCCGAAAAAGGGTTTGTTGTAACGGCATCAAAGCATACGATTGATCTGGGTTCCTGGACGGATCAGGGCCTGCCCTGCTACCGGGGAAGCATGCATTACTATTTCAATATTGAAGTGCCGGAAGAGGTCCTGAGATGGCGTGTAGCGGTGCCGTCCTATCTCGGTGCACTGGCGCTCGTCGCTGTCGACGGAAAAGAAATCGGACATGCAGCGTTCCCCCCCTATGCTATATACGGTGACGCGCCTACGCCTGGCCCCCATGAATTAAAAATTACCGTAGTGGGGGATTTACACAACCTGATGGGGCCCCACTTCAGCAATGGGTTGCCGCAGTACATGGCGTGGCGCGAAGCCCCAGCTTCCCAACCGCCTGGAAACAACTACAGGTTGACGGAGCAAGGCCTGATAAAACCCCCGATCGTGGAATATTATTCTTAGCCTCTGACTACGTGTCCGAACCTGAGCAAAAGACTCTCCCTACAACAAGACAACCGCCCGTTGCGGGCCATACTGAAGATACTTAATGGCTGGGCCCGATGGATGATCTAACCAGTTTTTCAAAGTCTTCTTTACTGAGCAGGCCTTTTTTGAGCACAAGTTCTTTAATCGAAACGCCGGCAGTGACAGATTCCCTGACGAGTTCAGCCACTTTGTCATATCCAAAGAGGGGGTTCAGTATGGTTGCCAGCGCAGCGCTCTGCATAAAATAGTGCTCACATCTGCCGGGATTAGCCGTGATACCTTGAATACATTTTTTCATCAATATGCAACACGTATTGGTCAGCAGTTTAATGGTTTTAACCAAGTTTGAGCCCACCAGCGGCATATGGGTATTCAATTCTAGCTGGCCTGCATTACAACCCAACTGTACGGCGTGATCGTTCCCCATCACCTGCATACAGGCCATATTGACGGCCTCGCAAATGCTGGGGTTAATCTTGCCGGGCATGATCGATGAGCCGGGCTCAACGGCGGGCAGCGCAATCTCCGCGAGGCCCGTATGCGGACCCGATGTCATCAACCTTATATCATTGGCTATTTTGCCGAGATCTGATGCGAGGGCCCGCAGTTCTGATGAATACCGTGCAAGGTCCGTCAGAAATTGTGTCATTTCCACACCGTCTTCAGCCTTTCTAAATGTCAGGCCGGTATCTTCGTTGAGGTGTTGAATAATAAGATCTCTAAAACGGGGCGATGTATTGATGCCGGTTCCCACGGCATTACCGCCAGCGCCCAGCTCCAGCAGTTGAGAGCCCTGCCGCTGTATAGCATTGCTGCTTTTTTCGAGGGCCCGGGCAAATGCGTGAAAGGTCTGTCCCAGTGAAACAGGTACCGCATCCTGTAAATGCGTCCGCCCGCTCTTAATCACATCAGAGAAAGCGTTTCCACGCTCTTTCAGTGCTTTCATCAGGTCGCCGGCGGCACCCAGCAGACCGGGCTGCAGCAAGAGGCACGTCAGGCGAATGGCGGATGGAAATATATTGTTGGTGGACTGTCCACGGTTGACGTCATCGTTAGGGTGCACGGGTGACTTCTCTCCGGGGTGCCCACCCATTTTTAATGAAGCTAGATTAGCCAGCACTTCATTGACATTCATATTGGAGGACGTGCCGGAGCCGGCCTGGAACACATCCACAACAAAGTGCTCGCTGTGCCGACCGCTCAACACCTCATCACAGGCTTCCAGGATGGCGTTCCTCTTTTTTTCCGAAAGAATATCCAGGTCACTGTTTGACCGCGCACATGCGCGCTTGAGTATGACCATCGCGTCGATCAATTCAAGAGGAAGCTTTTCACCGGAGAAGGTGAAGTTATCGCGAGAGCGTGCGGAATGAATTCCGTACAGCGCGCGGGCCGGAAGCGTCACGCTACCCAGCGCATCATATTCTATGCGTTCAGATTGCATCATAAGGTCTGTCTTTCAACACCCCGGCAGTATGATGCAAAACGGTTATCAACTCAACTCAATTATCGATGCCTGCTAGTTGATGACGGCGTAGCTGATAATTGAAAACGTCAGGTAAACAGCCAGCGCAAGGACTAGAATAACCGTCAAACGGGAATAGAGTGTATCGATTGACGACAGCTCCACATGATCTCCGCTGGTAGGTATAAAGTGAGCCGTATAGTTAAACTCCGGTCCACATCCCTTCTCCTTAGCCACTCTTTTCTGATAATAGTTTTTTCCCGTCTCATATATGTTGGACATAAGACACCTCTTTCTTCATTTGATATACCCTGAAAGTATAGAGAGAGATGTTAGTATGGTATGACAGAGCCGTTAACAGATGGATAAACGTATATTGCCTGTTTGTTTGGTTTCTCGTAGAATTTCGTGGAAGCCGAAAAATCGGCTCTTCACGGAAGGTGATCGAGTACATCAACCAGTTCGCACAGCGGCAACCCAACTACATTGGTATACGACCCGCGAATGGATTTTACCATGTAATTCGCCCGGCCCTGAATCCCGTAAGCCCCGGCTTTATCCAAGGGTTCTCCAGTTGCAATGTAGGCTTCAATCTCACTGCTCGTCAACGCTTTAAACGTGACCTCGGTAGTTGCCAGCACGTTTTTTTCTGATATCACCGCGCCGGCTTTCCACAACAGAAAATGCATACCAGTCATGACCCGGTGTGACCGGCCACTCAAGGAATGCAACATCGTCTCTGCCACCTCTTTCGACTCCGGTTTACCCATGATCCGTTCATCCACCACCACAATCGTGTCTGCTGTAATGACCAGCACATACTGCATGTCGTCATGAAGTTGTCCTGCGACGGCGGCAGCTTTATCGCGGGCGAGGCGGCGGGCAAAGGTTTCGGGGGCCTCGCCCGGCAACTGTTTTTCTTCTATCCGGGGAGCGAGCACTGAAAAGTTCAAGCCCAAGCCTGCCAACAGTTCCTTTCTTCGCGGAGAGGAACTGCCGAGCACAATAGAAAATGGATACGTTCGCTTCATCAATACACATTAGGGATGCACTCTGATTCTGTACTGCCTGAACACCGCTGAAGGGCTCACATTTGTCAGGACATTTTGCGGGGGTATCGCAGGAAGATTGCTGGCGCCAGATAAAATCTGCCAAGCCGACGCCTGTGAGTTACTCGTGTACTCCACTGTATACACCTTTCCGGATATACTATCCCACTGCAGGATCTCAACACCGTTCGTAAACCGCAACGCTACAATCTGAAACAAAGACAGGTTGTTGGTCGGATCTGTGCCGGCGGTATATTCCCATATATTCAGCTGGTCGTCCCCGTCATCATCCTGCATGGCTGCAGCACTCGTAGGGCTTGAGTAGTGTTGAATCTCCCAAAAATCAGATAACCCGTCGCCGTCGCGATCAGGCACAGAAGCGGTATTGGTAATACTGAATACAGCACTCTGCACCCAGACAGACGTCGTGAATCCGAATGCAGAACTCCGCATGCGGACGGCGTAATTAGTGCCCGGTATTGCAGGCGTTGTCCACTGTGTTTTGAAGACCCCGGCCGCGGTGTTCACAGCATTGCTCCATGTCTGATATAGTGGGTTAATATACACATTATCCACCCACCAGCCAACAGAACCTACACTGATATCATTGGCCTGACGGAAACGCAGTTGGATCGTCCGCCCGGCATAACTGGATAAATCAATCAGCGTTTGAATAAATCCGCCGCTGGAGCCTGAATAGGCATTTTGCCCTGAAATCGGGCTGGAATAGTCGGTGCTGATTGTATTGGTATACCCGTTCTTCGTAATCAGTGGACCGAGATCCGACCATGTGACGCCGTTGTTGGTGCTGATCTCAATGACGCCGCCGTCAAAACCTTCTTCCATGGTGTACCGATGCCAAAAGGAAAGCTCGGAGTCGATCGGTAGCAGAATGGATGGGGACACTAAATACTGATCGGAAAGGGTTGCATAGTCTTCCGCAAACCAGCTCATTGCGGGGCTATAGGCGGCGGTTGCCGTCTGCGCCCAGTCCCGCACTCCGCTGTCATGGCTGACCGTCCATCCATTGGTTCCATCCTCCATATCATCCAGAAATGTTCCGGTATCGCCGGAAGCCAAGTGCGTATAGTCAATCGTTGTGGCGGCAAGGTGATATAGGTTCGACCACAGCAGAAATATATCTGAAGAGGCCGAGAAAACTTCTCCTCCCTGTGGATAAAGGATGTTTGGCGGTGCCAGCATGGCGTAAAGCTCGGCTACCGAATAGCCGGTAACGGGGGCCCCGCCCAGCAACGCCGCTACCTGTGCCGTATTCACGAGGTCACCGGAACAGAAGACTTCCACGTAATTCGTAACAGATACACCGGCGGCAATATTCCCAATACTGTTGGAGTACTGCAGTGCAGCGTCCAAAATGTAGACATTTTGCAGTGCGGATGTGCTATTATTTTTTACCGTAAAAATGTACGTGATAGCCGCCCCGTTGGTTGCGTAGAGCTGCGCATCACCGGGTGCAGAAGCTCCGCTGTCGTGTCCTTTGTATATCGTTTTCAGGAGTTGAACCGGGGGTGGGTCGAACCCGTCGACGGCGTTCGTTCCCGTGTCCTGCGGGTCCAGCCAGTCCTTCAGGCGAGTCGACGCGCTCGGCCCGTCCCAGGCAACGGAAAGTTTACCATAACAGTCGTAGCCGTTGTTATCAGGGCAGGTCGCCGCCCCCCCGGACAAAAAACCGACGACCCTGTGTGCTACCGGATCCCAGATTCCTGAACCGGAGGAGCCCGGCTCAGTGGTGCCGTCTTCCCAGTCATCAACGCGCCAATGCGTGTCGACTCCCGCGGTAATGCAATTATCCATCGTCGTCAGGATATTCGTATTAAAGCTAATCGCTTTTTCGTCACCGTTCGGGTGGTGAATCCCGACAGAGCCGGTCGGAGCAATCCCGCTGCGATCCCATCCGGCATAATGAACGCCGAAATCCGGATCAGGGTCATCATCCAGTTCGACCAGCAGCATATCGACATCCTGACGTGAAGCGCGAAAGCTGGCGCCGGACTGGTTGTCGGCAAGGCTTCCCCCGCTCAAATCCCCGCAGTTGGCCGATTCATAATTCCAGTAAATCACCAGTGTTGCTGCGTTTGCGCTACTGACGCCGCAATGATAAGCAGATAGAAAAAAATTACGAAAAGAGCCTTGCGCATCCATGATCAGGGTGCCGGTACACAGACCCGACCCGCTGATCGTATAGCGGGCTACACTGCGAATCTCATCGCGCCAAGGGTCCCCTACCGCACAAACCACATCGTTGTTACACGAACCCTGCTTGGGCGTCGCGCCATTTTTTACCGTGGAAAAGTAATCAAGAAAACCGCGGCCTATATGGACGAGCTCAAGATCCGGCTCCGGGGCATCCGGCGGAATCGTACATTCCAGCACTGCACGGCTCCCCGGAACAACGGGTGTCCAGAGTTGACCGTGTTCTTTATTGTGCGCGTCTGTATACGGGCCTTGGAAATAATGCGTGTCGGCGCTCAGTATATAAAGCTGTCCGCCGGGCGGCATCCAGTATTTTGCAAAACCGAAGTTCAGGTCGGTGGCTCCGGGGGCTTCGACCACCAGGCGCCAGAGGCGCCTTCCATCCGGTAGTTTCTCCCATGTGCCAAACGTATCCGTTTTAAGCTGCACATCGTAAGGCTCGGCAAATTTGAGAGGTCCGGGCTCCGGCTTTTTAACGGTCTCTTTCGCGAGTTTCTCAGCGACTATGGCGGGGGCTTCAAACAGATCGAGCCACAAGAGTGGATAGATATTGGTATCCGTGTAGGTAAGCGGGCCTTCGATGGCATAGGCGACCGTCAGGCTGACCAGCATCAGGTGAAGTGTAAACAGTAAACGCATAAGGTGAACGTACCGCTTCTTTATGTATAAATAAAGCGATCAGTGCTCAATAATCGGAAAAGAAGGGTTCTTTAACACCTCTTCCGCATCCAGTGACCCCGACAGTTCGCCGGCTATTTCGGTAAATAAATCGTCGCGGCTGACCGCTGCCGACAAATCCAGCATGTCGGCTTGATGTATGGCTTTGTCAAATTGATCCTGGATCACATGATCCCGTTCATGAATAATCGTTTTGAGTTCAGATTCCAGAGAGTAGGACGCCAGGTCCCGGGAGGTGATGCGTTCGATTACATGGAGCAGGGCATATTTCTGTTTGGCGCGGCGCCGTCCATAGAGAAAATAGAGGGCAAGACTGATGAGTAGCAGCCCCAGGCTTACTTCGATGGTCGATGGGCCCATTTCGACAATTAACAGAATATAGAAGAAGACTCCGAGGCAATACAGAAAACCTCGATGAACCCGAGGCCTTTTCGAAGTTGACTAGCTGACTCTGTCATGGGTGCAATGTATGCGCATTCGCACAGGGCGCACAACGTCGATTCGAGAACATAATTAACTGTTCAAGTTTACTGTCAGACGCTACATTGGCAACTATTGATAAAGGGAAAAAGTTTATGACGGATCAAATACTGTATGATTGCCGACGGGGAACACAGCTCTCCGTATTTCTGGACAACCGACCCGGCGCGCTGGCCGGGATTTGCCATTTACTAGGGGAACGGCAGATTAATATACATGCGCTGAGTGTGGCCGAAGGGCTGGATCATGGTTACGTGCGCCTAGTGGTCGATCGTGTGGAGGAGGCAGAAGCGTTGTTTGTTAAAGAAGAAATTCTCAGCTACCGACGCGACGTTCTGTTGCTGGAGGCCGCCAACCAACCCGCCAGCTTGGCCGCGGTGGCGGCCGCCTGGAGCGAAGCAGAAATTAACATTGAATACGCTTACTGCGCGATAAGTCCGGACGCGGAAAAAGGCCTGATCGTGGTCAATGTGGACCGGGTTGAAAAAGCGTTGAAGACAATTGAACCGCTTGTTTCGCGGTAAGGGAGGCGCCATCATGGATGTATCCGTTATTATACCCGTTTATAATGAGAAAGAAAATATACCCCTCCTCTGCCAAAAACTGCATGGGGTTATGAGCGGGCTCCCGCAGGATTATGAAATTATTCTGATTGATGATGGAAGCGATGACGGGTCATGGGAGGAGCTGGTGCAACAGACGGGCCCCTTATCGCGGTTTAAACTCGTGCGATTGAGGCGCAATTTTGGTCAGACGGCCGCTATGAGCGCAGGTTTTCACGAAGCTAAAGGGGAAATCGTCATAACTCTGGACGCCGATTTGCAGAATGATCCGGAAGATATTCCCAAACTCATTGAACATATGAATAACGGATACGACGTGGTGAGCGGGTGGCGGAAGGACCGCAAAGATAAGTTTCTGTCGCGAAGACTGCCATCCATGCTGGCCAACGCGCTGATCAGTAAGATTACCGGTGTCAAGCTGCACGATTACGGATGCACGCTGAAGGCCTACCGAAAAGATGTTATCAAGAATATCAATCTGTATGGCGAAATGCACCGGTTTATTCCCGCCCTGGCAAGCTGGGTCGGCGGTGATCTGGACGAGGTCGTCGTACAGCATCATGCAAGGCAATTCGGTACATCCAAATACGGGATCAATCGGACGCTGCGCGTTATTCTTGACCTCATTACGGTAAAATTTCTACTCCGCTACAGTATGGGGCCGATGCAGATTTTTGGCAAAATTGCCTCACTTTTTTTAATCCCAGGCGTCCTGGTACTTTTAGCTGTCATCACGATGAATGGTTCCTACCATGTATTCGGAACAACGTTCGGCGCCGATTTGATTAAGCGCCCCTTCTGGCTGATTGTCCCGTTTATGCTCATCTTTTTGGGCATGCAGTTTCTCAGCATCGGGTTGCTTTCCGAGGTCATGACCCGAACCTATCATGAATCTCAGGGAAAGCGGACGTATGTGATTCGCGAAATCAGGGAAGTGTAGACGGATGACAGAGCCGCTATTGGATGCTCAGTTCATTTTACCACTCGTGGGTATTTTCTATACCCTCCTGATGCTGGCGGGTGTTATCTGTCTGACGGTGCTCGGTTTACAACTGGCTAGGGGGGGGCGCAGGGAAGGCCGTGCGGAGAGTTCGCCTGTAGCCACTGTTGCCATTTACTGGCCGGAGGCGCGACGCCTGCTCGGTATTTTGCTGCTGCTTTTTGTCCTGACCAATGCTGGCTTCGCGCTGTATGGAAAGTGGTTCGGCCAGTACCCTTCAACAGAAATGTCCATCGTCCTGCAAAGCCTTTCTTTTCACTGGGTCATCATTCTTTTTCTGCTGGCCAGGAAGGGGCAGACCGGCCTCTCTCTGAAGCGCGCATTCGGCTTCAGCACGCATACGCTTGGACGGGATGTTCGGGCCGGCTTTTTTTATTATCTGGCAGCCATGCCGGTGGTATTTTTTTACGCCCTGCTCTCTTCGCTGTTGCTCCGGTTTTTCGACATCACTCCTGAACCGCAGGAATCTATCGTGATTATGACGGAAACCAGCGGGCTGGGACTCCAGGTATACTTTTTCTTTATTACGGCCCTGCTGGCCCCCATTTCAGAGGAACTGCTATTTCGCGGCTATCTGCTCCCGCTGTTGGGACGGAAAATTGGCTGGGGCTGGGCCGTCGCGCTGTTGTCTCTTTTTTTTGCCATGATCCACATGCACCTGACCGCCATCATACCCCTTGCCGTCATCGCGGCAGCCTTCGCCCTGGCTTACCTCAAGACTGGCTCACTCGTAACGCCGATCGTCATGCACGGCCTCTTTAACGGAATCAATATCACGATGTTTTATCTGCTCGTGAAAAGCGGTGTCGACATCGATGGCACTTTCATGAAAATGGGCCTTCAGTTTTTGCCGGGGGTAACGCCATGATTCAATCCACGCAACGGCGGCATCTCGTCATAAAGGAGTCGTGGCTGTCAAACAGCCCTGAAGAAACCAGGGCCTTGGCGAACTCCTGGATACGCCGTTGGGAGCCGGGCAGTATCATCGCTTTACATGGAGAGGTCGGGGCCGGCAAAACATGTTTTGCTCAAGGTTTGGCTGAAGGTTTGGATATCGCTGAGCCCGTTATGAGCCCAACCTATACCGTAATCCACGAGTATAAAGGCAAATGGCCTTTCTATCATATCGACCTGTACAGGCTTAATGACCCGCTCTCCATTTTAGAAGCCGGCATTGAAGAATATTTTGATGCCCGGGGTATTACCGTTATAGAGTGGCCGGAACGATACGCCGAAAATCTTCCCTGCAGGACACAGCACATCATCCTGAAATCCGGCGTGAATCAGCAACAGCGAGTTATCAAATGGGCTGAATGGAAATCATGATAACCCTCGCCCTTGAAATGTCATCTCCCCTCGGTTCTATCGCTCTCTTTGAGGAGGAAACACTGATAGAGAACGTTGATTGCGGAGCATACAGACGGGGACAGCAACGCCTCTTTTCTGCCATCGATACTCTGCTCCGCGGGCGCTCGCTGTGCGTTGCGGATGTGGCACAGATCGCGGTCGGACGCGGGCCCGGAAATTACTCGGGGATGCGGGTGGGCTTTGCCATTGCGGAGGGGTTGGCCGCTCCGCATGGTACAAAAGTGCTGGCTGTCAGTAGCGGTCGGGCGCTGGCATTAAGAATTGTGAACACAGCGGTCTCCAAAACGGTCGCGGTGGTGGGGGATGCCCGGCGGGAACAGTTTTGGATGGGCGGTTTCGAGCTGGTGGATGGATCGTTGAAAACGAGAAAGGACTGGGCGCTGTACTCAGCGGCGTCACTCTTGGAGGTCTTAGAGCCCGGCTTAACAGTTGTTTCGTCGGAGTGGGATCGACTCGATGAAAAACTGGGACTGCAGCATGTGCCGGGTCTCCACAGTATCAAACACAGCTGTTATCCTACCGCTATAGATGTGGGCAGACTCCTGCTGCAGGAGGGGGCGGCGGGGATTAAATCCGAACCCCCGGTGCCCTTATATATGCACCCGCCGGTATTTGTGCCAACTCAAAAGGACGGTCAAAATGGAACATGATTTTATTTATGGAGTGAATCCCGCATCGGAAGTGATCAACAGTCAAAAGCGAACAATCCGGCGGGCTTACGTAAACAGCTCTGCATCGCCCAAAAGCCGTGTTAAGAAAATGGCCGGTGCGCTCGAACATCTGGGAATACCCGTACAGGCCGTTGAAAAAGGGCGGCTCAATCACATCGGTAAAACATCGGAACACCAGGGTATTGTTTTAGAAGTAGACGCTTATCCCTATGCCGATTCAGATAATTTTTGGGAGGTCAATCGCCTTGTCCTGTTGGACAACATCGAAGACCCTCACAATATGGGGGCGATTCTCAGGAGCGCAGAAATCTTCGGTTACCGCCACATTCTGCTGCCGAAGCGGGGCGTCCCCTACGTCTACCCCTCTGTAGTAAAGGCTTCCGCAGGAGCTGTGGAATACCTCGAAATCGCCAGGGATCGAAGCGCCAATCAATACGTGATGAAGGCCAAAGAAAAGGCCATCAAAGTGGTCGCCCTGGATGCCGCAGGAACCATCCCTTTGAATGCGCTGGTGACCGAGTTGACAGAGCCTTTTCTCATTGTCATCGGTGGAGAGAATAAATCGGTTGGCCAATACATCCTGAACGAAGCGGATTATGTTACAGCCATTCCCCAACAGGGACATATCTCATCACTGAATGCCTCTGTCGCGGCCGGCATTGTCCTGCAGGCGCTCAGCTGATGCGTATTCTTAATAACGGAAGCCGCTGCGCCCGATAAATTCGCGCAGGAGAGAGGTGGGCGGAACCAGGCCGGCATTGATCGGCAGAAAGACGTTGAGAAAGCCGAGAATTCTGCGCGCCTGTGCATACTCTTCATCCCAAGGCTTCACTTCCGCCAGCAACGGTTCGACAAAGGACTTCAAGACTGATAGTTCATAATCAAGGGCCGAATTAAACACGATGCCAGCCTCTTGCTGATAAGGGAAAATCCACGTTTTCTCTCCCTTGCGCACATTGGGCCACATCTTGATAGTCGTTCGGGCATCGTGACCACGGAATTTGTAATCGCGAACAATCCGGCGGATCAGGCGCGTATCGGTGGTGGGAATCCTGTTGTTGTTGTCGAGACTTAGCTGCGCCAGCGCGCTGACATAAATTTTAGCAATGTGGTCTGCGGGAAGCACTTCAGAAATACAGGGGTTCAGACCGTGAATCCCTTCTACAATCACCACCTGATTTTCCTGAATGCTAAACGTGTGGCCGCGGAATTCGCGTTCGCCCGTCTCAAAGTTGAAACGCGGTAGCTTCACCTCTTCGCCCGCATCCAGCGCCTGCAATTGCTGATGTAGAAATTCAATGTCGACTGTTTTGATGTGCTCAAAGTCCGGGTCGCCTTTTTCATCGCGTGGCGTTCTGCTTCGGTCAACAAAATAATCGTCTATCGACATGGGATAGGCGTTGAGCCCGTTTACTTTTAACTGAACGGCGAGGCGCTTTGCGAACGTCGTCTTCCCCGAAGATGAAGGACCGGCGAGAAATATCCACTTCAGGTGTTCTCGGTTTTCTGCGAGCTGATCGGCTATCTGGGCAATCTTCTTTTCCTGCAGGGCCTCCGTAATGCGGACCATCTCAGCGAGATCGCCATGAGCGACCAGCTCGTTTAGATCGCCCGCCGTCTGCACCCCCAGGATTTTTCCCCAGTTCTTGTATTCCTTAAAGATCTGAAAGAGGTTCTCCTGCGGCTCAAATGCCGCAAATTCGGGAGCTCGGTCCTTGTCCGGGAACTGTAGCACAAAACCATCTTTATAGGGAAACAGTTTGAAGGCCTCAAGGCTACCTGTGCGGTCGGCCATTACCCCATGTGCAAGATCCATAAAATTAGCACAGCGGTAGATCGCAATATTCGGCGGGTTGCGGTAACGCAGGGAATTGAGCTTGTCCTTCAGCCGCTCATTCTCAAAATAATTCACCGCCTCCTGAAATGAAATATGGGATCGAAAAATGGGAATATTCTCCGCTATATCGCGACGCATATATGCCTCAATAGCCTCTGTTTTATCGCCGGCCACACAGGGCTCACCATTGCAGTACAGCAAGCAGAAAAAACCGGTTCCCAGCGAATACTCGACCGTTAACTGAGTGTCGGTAAAAAGTTCGCGCACGGCCTTTGAAAGGAGAAAAGACAGCGAGCGACGATAAATATGCCAACCCTGTGAATGCGTCAAATCCAGGAAGGCCACTTCGGCATCCACCTCCAGAGGGTCCGACAGCGAATGAATATCATTATTGACCAGAGCGCCAATATAGGGAAGGCCGCGAGAAGACTCTTCCGACGGCAATATACTGTGCAACGGTGTGTGTTTGGGACATTGTACCGTGCGGTTGTTTTTAATCTTAATCGAGAGCATTTGTGAGTGATTCATAATAGATGCATTCTGTTCGTTTTATATTGCCAATCCTAATTATATTGACGCTCGACTGTTCAGCATAATAAATTGGAAACCATTGTAAATGTCCACATGATTAACATTTAATTAGAGAGAAAATAACCGCTATGAGAAAAAACTTCGTATTGGATACCAACGTCCTCCTGCACGACCCCACGGCCATCAACCACTTTGAAGACAATAACATCATTATTCCCCTCAAAGTGATCGAAGAGATAGACCGCTTCAAGCGCGAAGTCAGCGAAAGGGGGCGGAACGCGCGTCATGTTTCAAGAATGTTGGATGATTTGCGCAAACAAGGGCATCTCTCAGAGGGTGTCGATCTCGATGGCGGCGGCAAACTCACCGTGCTGTTCCCGGATGATAGCAACCCGTTAGGTGAACTGAACGAAATGACATCTGCTGACAATGTCATCATTGAGATGGCTCTGACCATCAAAAAGAAACAGCCGGACACACCCTGCATCATGGTCAGTAAGGATATTAATTTGAGACTGAAAGCGGACGCCCTTGGCCTCGAAGCCCAGGACTATGAAAACGGGCGCGTCATGATTTCGGAAATGCGCTCCGGTTTCCGCGAAATCGAAGTGCCCGGGCCGATGTTAGCTCAATTGAAGCAGGATCGGCGTGTCGACCCGCCGGCAGACGACCTGTTTGCCAATCAATATATTATCCTGGTCGATGAGCATGATGAAAAGTCCCGGCTGCCGGGGCGCTATGATGCAAAACTCAATAAAGTGGTGACACTGGCGGAGTTGCCTGAAAACTTTGGCCCCATCACCCCGCGCAACATAGAACAGCAGTTCGCCTTTGATGCGCTACTCGATGACTCTATTAAAGTGGTGACCCTGGTCGGCAAGGCGGGTACTGGCAAGACACTGCTGGCGGTTGCCGCCGGTGTCTATAAAACAATGGACGAAAAAAGTTTTAAAAAGCTGCTGGTCAGTAGACCGACCCTGCCTATGGGGAAAGACCTCGGCTTTTTACCCGGATCGCTGGAGGAAAAACTGGATCCATGGATGCAACCCATTCACGATGCCCTCGACTTGGTCAAACACGGCTTCCATGGTGGCCAGAACGCAGGGAAAAAAAATAGGGATGCGCTGGCGAACAGCGAGTTTATCTCAGTTGAACCGTTGAGTTATATTCGCGGGCGAAGCATTCCCAATCAGTACATGATCGTGGATGAAGCTCAGAACCTGACACCTCTCGAAGTAAAAACGGTCATCACGCGCGTTGGTCACGGGACCAAGATCGTGCTCACCGGTGATATCTACCAGATCGACAATCCCTATGTGGACAGCATGTCAAACGGGATGAATGCCGTCGTCGAAAAATTCCGCGGACAGTCTGTTGCCGCACATGTCATGCTCTCTAAGGGTGTTCGCTCTGAAGTGGCTGAACTGGCCGCCAACCTGCTGTAGTAGGGCAAAGGGGTCAGCCTTTCACAATTCACATACTGTCAGTAAAGTAATTCTCAATTAACTGCTGCTTGTGTTGCAGGGCTGTGTCTTCGGTCGCCCTGCTCTCCCACCTCTTGATTGCCATACTCACCGCAGATGGCTTCATATCGCCAAGCGCAGACCCCGCCTCTCGTAATGTAAGTCCACAGTAGCGTCTGACAGCCCAGAGATACAGACCGAAAAAAGGGGTCAGCCTTTCACAATTCACATACTGTCAGTAAAATAATTCTCAATTAACTGCTGCTTGTGTTGCAGGGCTGTGTCTTCGGTCGCCCTGC
>CAYXEW010000014.1:0-17199 GCA_964464115.1 uncultured Verrucomicrobiota bacterium | reverse complement strand
TCACCGCAGATGGCTTCATATCGCCAAGCGCAGACCCCGCCTCTCGTAATGTAAGCCCACAGTAGCGTCTGACAGCCCAGAGATACAGACCTGGGCCCCAGTCTCCTCTCTGAGCAACGAACTCATTCCACCTCTTCCCGCGAACTTCTTCGACAGCTCTGCGGACATCTTCTTCCATCGCCCATTTCCGCAGTTCGCGGCGATTCGTGATTTCTGGATTTCCCTGCCCCGCCGCCCTGCGAATTTGTTCCGCGAATGTCGCGCTGCCAATGGCAACGATATCGCACAGCCGTTCCCTCTTCCCGGGCTCCACTCCCTGCGTCAAATGATGCTGCACATACTTACGATAAGCTGCAAACGGGTTATTTCGGTTGCCTCCAGAGCGTGAAATAAGATCCGTTGTCCTCAGCCATGCCTCTGCCTTTTCATATCCGGCATAGGCGCGGTAGGAACTCCACCGGTATGCACGCAACTCCTGTAAGCGCTGTCTAGCCTGTTCTTCTGTCGGTTTAGAGTAGCCGCGCCCTTCCATCATCCGGCCGTTTTTGCCCAGACCCAAACGTTCGATCCGAAGTGGGTTCAGATGCACGTAGACGCTCAACTCGTACGCCCATGCACTGTTCTCCACCAACACATCTCGATAACGGCCCTGCCAGAGCGCACCCACACGGTTGTGTCGGGAGTTGAACCATGCACTGTAGCTCGTGTTGAACCACTGCATCCCAGCGCTTAGATTTGCCCTGGGGGTCTGGATAATCAAATGATGGTGATTATCCATTAACGCATACGCATGGACAATAAACCCGTAACGCTCACTCAGACCGCCTAATAATTTCAGAAAATGCGTACGGTCCACGTCATCAAGGAAGACTCGACGCCGCTCCCAGCCACGCCCAAACACGTGGTACCATCCATTCTCCACTAGATGTCGTAAAGGTCGTACCATTGAGGAAGTTCATCACATATGCGCGCGCTTCGCAATTGTATATTGTGAAAAATGAAAGGCTGACCCCATTTTTTTCTGCTACACGCGGAAAATGGCGCCCATCTTTTTACCCAGGATCAGGCTGCTGCCCAGAATGGTCACGGCGAGAAAAACCATCGCCCACACGCCGAGCGCCGATGCAACAAATTTTCCAGTTCCGATCAGTTGAAACAGTTCATAGATCGTTTTAGTGATCGGGTAATAATCCGCCCGCTGGGCCAGCATCAGGCTGTCCGATACCTCAAGCATACTGAACGCAAAAGCGAGCAGGGTTCCTGCAATCAGGTTGGCCGTAATCAGCGGCAGCGTAATGCGACGAATAATGGCAGACGGCGGAGCGCCGAGATTAGCCGCCGATTCCTCCAGTGTAACCGATGTCTGCTGCAGGCCCGCCACCGCCGAGCGCACCATGTAGGGAAGGCGGCGAACAGCATAGGCGATAACCAGAAAAAGCGTCGGATTGGTTCGTACGTCCAACAGCCCCTGCATGGATTCACTCGCCTTCACCCACTCTGTATTACTCAGCATAGAGCTAATGGAAAGATAGCCAAACGCCATGACCAGCCCCGGCACGGCCAACGGAATCATCGCCATGGCATCTAGCAGTCCACGTATACGAATCCGGGAGCGAACGACGACAAAGGCAATCGAAATACCCATGATCATATTGAAAAAGACCGCCATAGAGGAAAAAATAAGGCTGTTTTTGATACTGCTGACCGTCATGCTGTGGCCTAGAGCATTTGCGTAGTTGGCGGATGTAAACACCTCGGGCAAAACGGTCTGGTACCAGCTTCCGGGCTGGCAGATACTCGTCAGGATAACGCCGATGTGCGGCAGGAGAGCCAGGAGGATCACGGCGACAAAACCCATCGGCACCGCCACAGCGCGCCAGCCACGGGCGGGATTAGAGGTGTAGGCCGTAGCCGCTTTGCTCTGCATGGCATATGTCTTGCGACCGAAAAAGAGCTTTGTAAAACTATACAGTGCCACGCTACATAGCAGCATCACAAATACCAGCGCATAGGGAAAAGGATTCGACCCTATTTCCTTAAGTGCATCATATACCTGCACCGATGCACACCGCGTGTAATTCATGATTAACGGTGTACCCAACTCCGTAAAACTCCAGATAAAGATGATAGTCCCACCGGCAAAAAGCCCCGGCATGATCAATGGCATCGTAATTTTAAAAAATTTTCTAAAACCTGAGCAGCCGAGGTTTTCGGCAGCCTCTTCCATGGCGGGGTCGACGTTGGCCAGTGCGGCCGTAGCGTTAAGATACATGATCGGATAGAGCGCCAGTGACTGCAGCATCACAACCCCGAAATAGCGGCCTTTACCAAGCCAATCCACGGGTCCCAGACCCAGTAGAGTATTCAGCATCCCGTACTGTCCGAGAATCTGCTGAAAGCCAATGGCCCCCACAAACGGCGGTAGAATCATGGGGACGAGCAACAGCCCTGAGAGTGGACCTTTGCCGAAAAAGTCGTAACGGTTCGATAACCAGGCCAGCGGTAGGGCTATCAGCGTCGCCAGGGTAGTAGTACCAAGCGCGATCGTTAAACTGTTCAATAACCCTTCAGCGTAAATGGGGTTTTGAAAGACGCCGGCGATATATTCCAGCGTAAATCGGCCTTCCACCCAGAATCCACCGCTGATTACGCGCCATAGCGGCCAGAGAAAGAGAAGTACAAAGGCTGCCATTACGACTCCGAAAATAGTCCAGGCTGTGCGGGATCGCATCATAACCGGGCTCCTTCTGTGGTGGTACCTTCGCGTTTTAACACATGATCGCGGGCCTCCCTGTAACTCTTTCTGAAGAAAACGGTCCACATGCGCATCATATCCATGTGATCGACCTGTTTCCCGACAGAAAGTGCGGCGGGCCATGTCAACGGCTCCGGGACATCCGGCAGACGGGCCATCAGCGCCATAGCCTCAGGCTGGGCGGCGGGGCCGCCGTTTTCCAGAATCGTCTGCCAGGCCTCTTTTAGCTCCTCTGCTGAATCGAGACACATGGCTTTAATCAGGTTTCGATGAATGCTGAAGTGGTGAGCGGTCCATCGAAAGTGATACTCAAAACGATCGGCCAACGCGTAGGGGTTGACCTGCGGACTTCCGAGGGGATCAACAGTGTACTGGTCGTGCTCTTCAAAGCGCTGTTGCAGTAGTTGGTGATCAGACGGATAAAACTCACGGCGAACCGGCAGCCGGCGAAGGGCAAACTTTATGGGACCGCCCGGGGTCCCAGGCTTGTAATTCCAGAGTTTCTGACCCTCTTCACTCAGCACATATTCAATAAAACGGACGGCCACTTCCCTGTTTTCTGCGCCCCGCAGAAGGCTGATTGGATCAGCACTCACACTGGAGCCGCCAACCGGCGTGATGTACTCCATGCGCTCGCTCCCATCCGGAGCCCGGCTCACCTCCGCTTGGTAACGACCATAAAAATCAATAGCCAACCCCGCGGCGGCGTTTCCCATGCTCACATCGACGGGCACCTTTCCCGCTCCATCCGTGAAATATCGCGCATTGGCACCTAGGCGCTGAATCAGTATCAGACCTTTTCGCCAACCAGTTTCTACAGCCTCCTGGTAGGCCGCCGGAACCCCCGCCGGAACCTCGCCGGGGGGAAGCCGGGCCGCCAGCATCAGGTTTTCGTAATCAGCCACCTGTTGACGGCTAAAACCGGCTTCGCGAACAGCGATATGACACTGCTCATGTATAATCATTTCAAAAGCTTTTGCCGTGCTGCCGCTCTTGGTCGGGTCCGCCATACCGAGTTCACCGAAATATCGGGGGTCCGCCAAATCTTCCCAGCGGCGCGGCGGAAGTTCAACTCCTAAATCGTCGAGGCGATCTCTGTTGTAACAGATGCCAAAGGTGCTGAGGGCGTTGCCGAAAAAAGAGGGCGTCCACCAGGTTTCACCGCTCTTTTTTGGGGGGATCAGTTCCGTTCCGTCACCGAGAACAAAGAGGTTCTCGGGATAAGCCCCGTTCGTCCACGGCTCAACCGATAAACCCTGACGCGCCGCTTTGTTGTGGTCATAAGTGCCGCCGCCAAAAAAGAGATCAATTTTACAGGTATATTGAGCGGGGTCATCTTCCGAACGAAAGGCCTTGTGGAGTTTGGCTTTTAGCTGCCATTCATCCAAACGTGCCGGATCCTTCTGAACGTCTTCAGGAACAGGTTCGGGTTTGAATTTGCGATCGAGCATCATCGATGCGCCACCGCGGGGCCACTCCCCTCCCGTAGCCGTCCACCAAGCTTTGAAGGCCGACACATACTCCGCCGCCAGATAGCGCATAATCTCAGATGTTCCCCCGATGACGCGCCAGTCGACATTCACAGCCCGTCCGTAATGCTCGCGATGCCATTCCGAAAAACCATGGGCAAATTCATAGCGAATAGCCTCGTTGTGAGGAGAAATTACCACCAGCTCGAGTGCATTTTCATCGATGGCAACATCGTCAGTCGTGCGAAATATAAAAGGAAGCGCGATGACAATAACGGCGATCGCTATGATGATAATGTTACGAAGCATAATGTGGTACCGCTTTAAGCATCCATTATTCTTTGAGCATGACTACATCGGACGGATCAATCCACACCTGGGCCTGTTCAGCATGATCCCGGGCCACCACGCGGGGATTGAGTTCAAACGACTTCAGCTCCAGCGAACCGTCGCCTTCCTTTCGGCCAAAAGCCGGCAGGCTCACCCGGTGCTGCGCCACTTCACCCAGGTACATCGTGTGATGAATCTGACCATCGAATACGTTTGGCACATCTCGGGGGGCATTGTAGAGGCGAATAGCCTCGGGCCTGATTGACAGAGTGACATGGTCTCCGGGTTTTACATCGCCCGATGCCGAGCTGACGATAGTACCTAGGGGCGTTTTGACCACTGTCACTCCTCCGTCTTTTTGTTCCAACACTTCCGCTTTAAGAAAATTTGTCTCACCAATAAAATTAGCGACAAACGAGTTGGCTGGATTGCGATACACATCCTGCGGTGCGCCCAACTGTTGTACCCGGCCTTCATGAAGTACAGCTAGGCGGTCCGCAATGGACAGCGCCTCTTTCTGATCATGGGTGACGTAAATAGCTGTCAGACCGGCATCTTTACAAATCCGCCGGATCTCGGCGCGCATTTCAAGGCGCAATTTTGCATCTAGGTTCGAGAGGGGCTCATCGAGGAGTAAACACTTGGGATGAATCACCAGTGCTCGCGCCAGGGCCACGCGCTGCTGCTGGCCACCCGAAAGCTGATTCGGTTTATAATCAGCGCGGTCACTCATCTTGACCGTTTCCAGGACTTCTTCGACGCGTTGGTCAATTTCACTGCGGGAAAAATTGCGCATTTCGAGACCAAACGCGACATTTTGAGTCACCGTGAGATGCGGCCAGAGAGCATAGCTCTGGAAGACCATGCCGGTATCCCGCTGGTGCGGGGGAAGGCGGGAGATATCTTTCTTTCCCATCCAGACCGCACCGCTGTCGGGCTCATAAAAGCCAGCGATACAGCGAAGCAGCGTGGTTTTTCCGCAACCGCTCGGGCCGAGCAGAAAAAACAGCTCACCCGGCTCAATCTTAATGGTCACATGATCAACGGCGCGGATCGCTCCAAACGTTTTCACCAGATTGTCAAACGTAATAGATTCAGCCATAATGCCGAGATGGTAGCGGTTACCCCGGTTGCGTCAACGAAGAAAAAGCCGCAAACAGAGAACTAACAAATCACGACTGAGGCCTGCGGGCGGCATTGTTGAGAGGCAGGAGTCAGAATCTGCATCAATAACCTGATGGATGTAGAATATTTTTCCCAATCATTGAAAGATTGGTAACCTCAAAAATCCATAGATTGGAACATTCCTCACCGCTTCAGGTTCATAACAAACCGTATGTAAAACGTGATAGAGTGACGTGCTGGAGAGATGGTATGAATACCGCCTATGACACGCTGAACTGCATGATAAAATCGTCCATAACAAAATTTTGCCCAATATCTTTTTTCACCTCACCAGCAATGAAAAAGCCTTTTTTCAAATACCACTGAATACTGCTTTTGTTGTGGCGGTTAACGGTCAGCCAAATGTTGGGGATATTGCTTTTCCGGGCTCGCTCAACGGCAAAATCCAGGACGGCGCCTCCGGCGCCGGTTCCTCGGACTGCCTGACGGACGTATAACTTGCTGATCATCAGGTGGTCTTTATCCGGCTCCTCAAAAAGGGCAAAATAGCCGAAAGGTTCCTCTCCGCGTGACATGATAAAGTACTCACAGCCCTCCTTGATCTGCTGTGAAACAGCCTTTACACTTTGAAATTTATTAAGCATATAATTGACCTGGGCCTGACCGATAATAGAAACAAAGTGCTGATTCCAGATTTCTTCGGCCAAGTGGGCCACCATTGCAACCTGTTCCGGCGACGACACCTTACTGAACTTATGCATAGAGTCAGCCCTTGACTTAGGACATAATAGATTTTTTACACTTGCTTAATTCTTTTTCTATTTTATCCATTATTTTGCTCAATTCTTTGTCATTGGTCATGCTGTTTTTCCATCGGGATAATTGCTTGCTTGTGGCTGAACCGGAACCCGCTTGAAGATAAGCCCCAGCCTCCCGTTGACTCATACCGGCATATTTAATCAGGAAATAACATGCCACGGCCCGCAGAGGTTTTCCCCTTTGACGCCGGAAAAAAGCATCTTCCCTCTCATGCAGAATTCGAGCAATAACCGATAAGACCTCAGCACCGGTTAATCCTGCCGAGTCTCTTCTATACGATACATCTTCACTGTTTAATCTCTTCTTCTCTTCTTCATACAATAATTTAATATCCCGTTGAAAAACCACATTGCCTATACTTATCGGCGATGCTTCCATCATCTCGACCATTTTTTCATCAGTCGTTCCTAAACCGCTTTCCACATATTTACGATATGTCTTTCTCTTGGATTCTATTGTTCCTTTCCACCGGGACAGAACGGGAACATCATCAATAAATTCAAAACTTTTCTTTTGGCCAATATAAGAAGGATACGAACTCCAGGGATATCTTCTTAAATAACTACGCCGCTCCGGCATCGTCTTTCCCCACATGTCCTGTATTTTAACAGGATTCAGATGCACATAGCGGCTTAATTGCAATAAGTACGCATCCGCCTCGACCAACTTGGACTTGAACCGACCGTCGAACAGATGACCATGCCGTTTATGACGGAGATTATAATACAGCGTGTACGACGTGTTCAGTGCATGCATGAAAACCGAGATATTCGCATCCGGCGTTTCCAACACCATATGCACATGGTTGCGCATTAACACAAACATGTAGATACGCACATTGAACAATTCCAACCGCTCTGCCAGGCATTTCAGATAACGCTCGCGATCGGCATCATCCTTGAAAAGCAAACTTTCCGCATTACCCAGCATTCGCACGGTTACATGATAAACCGCTCCTGGATATTCAATTCTCAACGCTCGTGCCATAATTCTTATTTATGAAACAACCACCCTTCATTGTAAAGTCTTAACTCAAGGGCTGACACTTACGGTACCTCCACCGACAGCCGGTAGTATCCATGCGATGCATCGTTTGTGATCTCCAGTTCGTCCGGCCCGCCCGCGCCGATTCCACCGGTGACGAATGACCACTCGCCGGTAACCAGATCGCCGCACCCCAGCACCGCATACTGACGGCTGGTGGAGGAGTCGAAGTAGAGTGTGAGCGGCGGGTTGTTGCTGACGGCGGCAATGCGAAAGAATTCGTTACTGACGGTCGGGTCATAGTCCAGAACATACTCCTGACCCGCGGCGTACGGATCGCTGTCGGTGTTGCCTGTTTCCGCGTCGTCGAAGTTGTTTGTCCAGCCATAATCCGCCAGCCACCAGTGCGGGGTGCCGCCTGCGGCCAGATCCGGCTCAATGCTCACGTAAACCACCCCTCGGTCTGTCACGTTGCTCCATGTGAACGACTCAACCGCCCCGATGGACGCCCCGTTCGTCGTCACATCCTCGATGTGCCAGTATTCATCCGCGGTTATGGTGAACGTGACATTTGATCCGTTCCGAACCGTCACCCCCTGATCGGGGTCAATGTTTCCATGTTCCTCCGATGTCGCGATAATGGTGTGGTAGAAGACATCGCCGATCGCCACCACGCGAAAACCGATGGATCCGGCTGACCCCGACGGGGTGTATGAGCCTCGTTCATCACGATGCGCATAGGAGATGCTGTGGGCGGAGTAATAGGAACCGCCCCGGCAGCCGCGCGCCGCCCCGATCAGCTCCTCGTTCCACTCGAACACGTTTCCGCCCTGCTGTTGAGTGCCGTAAGGACTTGCGCTCAGCGGATATTCATCCGTATCAACGGTCGTTCCACCCGCCACCCCCTCCGCATTGCCCGCTATTCCGTCGTCTGCCGCTGGAATCCTAGCGTACATGACATTGGTCCCATCAGGATAGTCCCAGTATCCCGCGCCACCCGGTTTGTCAGGATCGTAGTAGGCGGCCTTGTACCACTCATCCTCCGTCGGCAGACAGTAAACGATACCGTACTCCTCCACCGCCTCCACGCGGTCCCGAATCGAGTCCAGCGACCCCTCCACAAAAACATACAACCCCGTTTCCGTGTCCCCCGTCGTCAACCAGTTGCAGAACCTTGCCGCATCATACCAAGTCACCCAGGCTTTCGGCTTTCCTTCTTCGTTTCCCAGACCGGACATGCTGGAATACTCGTGTCCGCTCACTTCATACTTCCCGATGCGGTACTCATACGCCACGGCACCGCAGTTTGTGGGAAAACCCTCCGTATCGGCAGCGTTGTTTGTATCCCCCACCGTAACAAAATCCATTTCCACCGAATTCGCACCCCAGGTGATCACATCCGCAGACGAGCGGCCGGGAACGAGGCAGCATCCCACGACAACCATGCCCGCAAGCACAGTTAAATACCCTCGACGGGCTGATGATCCAGTTTTTTTCATTGCCGTTCTCCTCATAATCGATGTCAGCCCTTGACTTAGGACATAATATATTTTCTTGCTTAATTCTTTGTCATTGGTCATGCTGTTTTTCCATCGGGATAATTGCTTGCTTGTGGCTGAACCGGAACCCGTTTGAAGATAAACCCCAGCCTCCCGTTGACTCATACCAGCATATTAAATAAAGTTTTCCCCTTTGACGCCGGAAAAAAACATCTTCCCTCTCATACATAATTCGAGCAATAACCGATAAGACCTCAGGCACGGTTACATGATAAACAGCTCCAGGATACTCAATTCTCAACGCTCGTGCGATATTTTTTATTTATGGCACAACCACCCTTTATTGTAAAGTCTTAACTCAAGGGCTGACACTAAGGGTGAACTTCACCCATGGTATAATCCACACGAACCCCGGTAAACCCGCATATATCTACGATCGAGTCTCTTTCAAAGAGAACCGTCAGAAGATATCGGTAGACACCGTTATTCACCGTACTATAGGAAACATTTAGATCATTCGCAATTTGGACATCCGCACCTAAAGAAGACAGGGCGTTACTGACAACACTGGCCATCGTCCACTGATTGGTGCTCATGTAATCAAATCGCTGAAGCGTAGCCATCGTCGCAGCAGAGCCTGTAATAATCCGGTAATAGGCCGTTATGCCTTTGATAGAAGATCCCTGAGGGCAGACGACGCCTACGTGGCCCGTCCAAACTGTTTCAACATCAAGAAAAAGATGCCCATCCCCTTCCAGATGATAATAACTCATGCTCGGATCGGCATTCTGGAAATCGGCCGCGCTGAAAAATATAGAATTGGATTGTGGACTGTTATAGCGGTATGCATCGGCTGTATTAGTTCCCGAAATATCGGCATCGCCATAAACCGTCAGGTTGTCATCCACCCTCAGATCAGCAGTCAGTCTGGCATCCCCATCGTTTTCCAAATACAACAGCGTTTCGCTGGTGGGCCGATAGAATATGCGAAATATGTCACTGATGTGATCATAGCCCACGCTGTAATGCACAGCTCCGGTAAAACAGAAGTTAATGGCTGAGCTATCCTGATTACCGCCTAAAGCAATTTCGGTAGGCTCGGTGTAACTCTCATTGACAAAACGCGCAACCAGAGCTTCTGGATGAAAATTGAGAACACTATTGCCGGGCCCCACTACGTCAAGGGCGGTGACGGGTGCGTTGGTTCCAATACCCACCCCGCCGGAAGCTCGGATGAGAAACTGATTACTGGATGTCGAGGCAAAAGGACCATTGGTCTGCTTGTCTGACCAGACAAAACTGCCGTCGTGCAGGGCCTCCGCTTCAAAGCCAGCCGCCAGACTTGCAAAGCCGCCGGCACGGTTGTCTTCGCCGCCGGGGATGGTGGCGCTTCTCGCGCCCGGCTGGATAGCATTGTTAAAACCGCCCCCGATAACGCTGTTCGTTGAGCCGCTTTCTATGTCATTGTAGCCGCCGCCGGCAATGACAGAGGCCATACAACCATCATAAATATCGTTGCGAAGGCCGCCGCCAATAGTGGAATATCTACTGTTATCATTGATTTCATTATTATAGCCACCCGCCACTACACTCCGGTCTGAATCATATCCGATCAAATTAATGTACCCGCCGCCGATGACCGCATTAAAACTGGACCCCTCAATCCGGTTTGAGTGGCCGCCCGCAATCACGGCATAGAGGCTGTTGGTCTGGATACTATTGTTCAGTCCGCCACCGATATTGGCATAGTCCCCGGCAATAAAACCACCCGATCCAAGAGCAATACAGTTATCACCCTCAACGACAGAAGATGGAGTAAAAGCACCGCTTTCAGCATACCCGTTTGGCAGCGAGTTGTCATCCCCATCCTGCAAACCCGCTGGCATTTTCGACCAGTCGATGACGTTGCTGGCGACAGCCGTCGCATTCAGATCGGAGTTATTGACTTCACCCGGACCGATCACGGAACTTGAGACGGCATTGAACGCGAGATGACTGTTGGATACCGTGAAGTTGGCAATGTCCTGACCCGTTATCGTCGCATCATGAATATGGCGGCTGTAGATCTGCCCGTCGCCTATCTTGTTGCTGGTGACGGCACCACTGTCCAGATCGTCGGACCTGATTTCGCCATCCATAATATGCGAGCTCCAGATTTCGCCGTCATCGATCATGTGCCCCTTGACCGCATCGGCTGGCAGCCCGGCGGCATAGCGGGCGTAAGCGACAGACTGCAGCCGCTCACGCGGTGCAAGTGTGGTTCCATTAACCACCACTTCCACCCAGACGGTGCCGGAATTGAGCGCCACACCCAGGCTGCCCCAAATGGAATTGTCGCCGATCCATGTGGAATAAAGTCCGTCCACGACATCGACCGTATTGGATTCCTCGTACTGGGGCGAGCCGCCGGTTTCCGTGTTGAAGAGCCGAAACGCCATTTCCACGGGCCCGCTGTAAAGATTGGTCCCGTTCAGCAGCCGCCCCTGGTAGTTGATGTAGTCGGGCACGGTTTGGGCTGACAGAACCTGTGCTAAAGCTCCGATCACTATTGTGGTTATCAGTAGTCTTTTCGTCATATCTTTCTCCTCAGCTTCTTTTCAAAAACTCGCCACCCACTTTCACGAAAGGCAACACTTGAGCATCCAGTGGTTGCTATCAAGCATGCCGCACGAACATTACCAACTGACCTCGGCTGCTCGAACCGTGGCGCACCAGCGAATCACTTCGTTGTTACCATTCACTTCAAAGAGTATGTTTGAAGATCCCGGCCCGGCCAGCACATTCAAAATTGACCACAGAATCTATTATTATCTTTTTAATACCTGACCTCTGTTACCCGAACAGTGGCTACCCAGCGGATGGTAACCCCGTTTTCCCCAATAACATCTACAGTCAAGGCGTCATTGACATTGTCCGCGTTAACACTCACATCCCAACTTGATTGATCTTCACCGAGAACCGTTTTCGAAGGGGTTCCTGTGAACTGGGTTGTTCCGCCGTCATTCTCGATAATACCCTCCAACCTGTATCCCGCCGAATATGAACCTGAGCTGCGAGCGCTGATCTGTATATCGAATGCAATAGCGGACTCAGCATCAACATTAATAATTTCATCATATCCATCTAAATACAGTGTTGTTGCGGTGCTGTTGGTGGTCGTATTTCTCAAAACATACAAGCCTGATTGAGCATCTCCGGGACTTGCAAAATACCCGCTCGCATGGGCCATTTCACCGTAATTATTAGCTTTTGCCCCATAACCTCCAGCAATCACGGCATATTTGGCATTGGTATCAATAAGGTTTTCCCTTCCGCCGCCAATACCGGCGCCCCACGCAAACCCTCCGATACGATTGGAGTATCCCCCGCTGACTGTTGAAAAGAAGGCATTTGCTTGAATGGCATTGCGATCACCGCCCCCAATGACCGCATAGTCTGCTGGCCCTTCTATGGAGTTATTGTAGCCGCTGAGAATAGCCGCAGCGTCCGATTCATACCCTATGCTGTTATAACCGCCCCCACCAATCAGCGAGTAGGGGCTGCTGGGGTCTATCACATTGTGTCGGCCTCCGGCAATGACAGCTGACTCTGTTTCTTCCTCAATGATATTCTGGTAACCGCCGACCACAGAAGAATAGGCAGAAGCGTCACCAATCTGATTCAGGACTCCACCGGCGATGACGGCATCAGTTGCTGAATAGCCGATGCTGTTGTTATATCCGCCGCCAACTACAGCACCCCATGAATTTGTGCCGATGCTATTTTCTCCGCCACCCGCAATGACACAATAAACGGAGTCGAGGTCTATCCGATTATTTTTTCCGCCGCTTATCACGGCATAATAGGAAAGGTTGCTGACATGATTGTTGTAGCCGCCGCCAATAGCGGAAAAATCAGCCCGCTGGCCCACTTTATTAAAGACGCCTCCTCCTACCATTGTATAATCCGAATTATCACCTATCAGATTCTGCTCCCCACCCGTTATGATGGTGTGGTGAGCATTAGTGCCAACGGCGTTGCTGTAACCTCCTCCGATAAAGGCAAATGGCGATTCCTGTCCGATTTCATTAAAGCGGCCACCTGCAATAATACCGTTGGTTGCGCCCCAGACAACCCGGTTACCGTAACCGCCCGCGATGACCGCATAGGCCGCGCGCGATTCGATGCGGTTCAGAACGCCCCCGGCAATGACCGCTTCGGGCGAGTCATTTCCTATGTCATTGTTGTACCCCCCGCCTATCGAGGCGGCAATCGAGTTCGTCCCCACATCGTGCTCAGCGCCACCGGCCACGGTGGTATGCCGCGAGCCGGTGCCAACGCTATGCTCTCCACCACCGGCAATAACCGTGTAATAAGCCTGATCACCTATATCGTTATTCACCCCTCCACCAATGATTGAAAAATCAGACTTCTGACCAATGCTGTTATTGGCTCCTCCCACCACCACCGCATACAAGGAAGAGGCTACCGTATTGTTCCATCCGCCTCCAACAGCACTGTAGCTTGCTCCGGCGTCCACAATATTACTGTAGCCACCTCCAACTATACTGTAATCAGCATCTGCCCGGGCTCCTGTGCCCTGGGCTATAGCGTCTACTGCCCCGGCAGAAGGTGCCGGGTTAAAGGCCCCGTTCTCTGCATATCCGGAAGGTAACGAATCGTTATCCCCATCCTGCAACCCCGCCGGCATTTTCGACCAGTCGATGACGTTGCTGGATACGGCGGTGGCATTCAGATCGGAGTTGTTGACTTCGCCCGGACCAATCACTGAACTCGATACGGCATTAAAGGCCAGATGGCTGTTGGAAATGGCGAAACTGGCAATGTCCTGACCCGTTATCGTCGCATCATGAATATGACGGCTGTAGATCTGCCCGTCGCCTATCTTGTTGCTGGTGACGGCGCCACTGTCCAGATCGTCGGACCTGATTTCGCCATCCATAATATGCGAGCTCCAGATTTCGCCGTCATCGATCATGTGCCCCTTGACCGCATCGGCTGGCAGCCCGGCGGCATAGCGGGCGTAAGCGACAGACTGCAGCCGCTCACGCGGTGCAAGTGTGGTTCCATTAACCACCACTTCCACCCAGACGGTGCCGGAATTGAGCGCCACACCCAGGCTGCCCCAAATGGAATTGTCGCCGATCCATGTGGAATAAAGTCCGTCCACGACATCGACCGTATTGGATTCCTCGTACTGGGGCGAGCCGCCGGTTTCCGTGTTGAAGAGCCGAAACGCCATTTCCACGGGCCCGCTGTAAAGATTGGTCCCGTTCAGCAGCCGCCCCTGGTAGTTGATGTAGTCGGGCACGGTTTGGGCTGACAGGCTAAGCGATAATAAAATGAATACTGTAAGAATAGCTGATAGTCTTTTCATATTTCACACTCCACGAATGAATTAATCATACACTTCCGATCCAGTGGAAAAAAGCATCTTCCCTCTCATACATAATTCGAGCAATAACCGATAAGACCTCAGCACCGGTTAACCCTGCCGAATCTCTTCTATACGATACATCTTCACTGTTTAATCTCTTCTTCTCTTCTTCATACAATAATTTAATATCCCGTTGAAAAACCACGTTGTAATCGTAATTGGTCCAATTACGATTACGATTAAGATTTAGTCTGAATATCCGTGCCCATCCGTGAAATCCGTGGGTTCATTCTTTAGTCTTTCCTCATTCCAATAATGTGCCGATGATCGACTCCAACTGCTCCAGCCGCGCCTTCAACTCCGCGTTCTCAGCCCGCAAAATACTGACTTCTGACTTTTGATCTCTGACCTCTGCATACAGTCCCTGAATTGCGGCCAGGGCCACGCCGTCGGCGTCCACACTACTGATGCCGGTGGGCGATTCGCCAAGGCCGAAGGCAGCCTTGAAGTCTTGCGCCATGGGGCCGACGTGGCGGATCGATGCGTCCTGCGTCTTATAGTTCCACTCGCAGACATTCAGCGCGGCGACCTTTTCGAGAATTGCCCGTCCATCCACTGGCCGGAAGTTCTCCTTCGCGTTCACATCGCTGAGCGAGGTCCAGGACCCGCTGCCTGGAGGCAGAATCGCGCCGACGCCCGACGCCGTGAAGATGCGGAAGCCGCCATACGAGCGGAAGGTCACGGAATTGTCGTTCGTGGAGGCTATTTCGGCGTTCCGGTTGTCTCCCCATACGAATGCGCCCGGATGATTCGCCCGGGCCCGACGGCCTGCGGCAAAGGCATTGGTGGCGTTGGCGCCGACGCTGTTGCCGCGCCCCCCCGCGATGGTGGCGTGGGGGCTGTTGTCCGCCACTTTGTTGACCGAACCGCCGCCGATGGCCGAGTAGGACGAATTCGTCCCGATGTCGTTTTCCCTCCCCCCCGCGATGGTGGCGTAGATGCTATTGTCCGCCACGTTGTTGTTGAAGCCGCCGCCGATGGCCGAGTAGGGCGAATTCGTCCCAATGTCGTTGATATAGCCCCCCGCGATGGTGGCGTCGTAACTGTTGGCCGCCACGTCGTTGACCGAACCGCCGCCGATGGCCGAGTAGGACGAATTTGTCCCGATGTCGTTTTCCCTCCCCCCCGCGATGGTGGCGCCGTCGCTGTTGGCCGCGACGTTGTTGTCTCTGCCGCCGCCGATGGTGGCATACAGGGCGTTGGTCTGGATGTTGTTCTGGCGACCGCCGCCGATAGAGGCACTTGTCGCACCGGCGTCCACAATATTACTGTAGCCCCCTCCAACTATACTGTAATCAGCATCTGCCCGAGCTCCTGTGCCCTGGGCTATAGCGTCTATTGCCCCGGCAGAAGGTGCCGGATTAAAGGCCCCGTTTTCCGCATAGCTCGGAGGTAGCGAGTTATCGTCTCCATCCTGCAAACCCGCTGGCATTTTCGACCAGTCGATCACGTTGCTAGCGACAGCCGTCGCATTTAGATCGGAGTTGTTGACTTCGCCCGGACCAATCACTGAACTCGATACGGCATTAAAGGCCAGATGGCTGTTGGAAATGGCGAAACTGGCAATGTCCTGACCCGTTATCGTCGCATCATGAATATGACGGCTGTAGATCTGCCCGTCGCCTATCTTGTTGCTGGTGACGGCGCCACTGTCCAGATCGTCGGACCTGATTTCGCCATCCATAATATGCGAGCTCCAGATTTCGCCGTCATCGATCATGTGCCCCTTGACCGCATCGGCTGGCAGCCCGGCGGCATAGCGGGCGTAAGCGACAGACTGCAGCCGCTCACGCGGTGCAAGTGTGGTTCCATTAACCACCACTTCCACCCAGACGGTGCCGGAATTGAGCGCCACACCCAGGCTGCCCCAAATGGAATTGTCGCCGATCCATGTGGAATAAAGTCCGTCCACGACATCGACCGTATTGGATTCCTCGTACTGGGGCGAGCCGCCGGTTTCCGTGTTGAAGAGCCGAAACGCCATTTCCACGGGCCCGCTGTAAAGATTGGTCCCGTTCAGCAGCCGCCCCTGGTAGTTGATGTAGTCGGGCACGGTTTGGGCTGACAGAACCTGTGCTAAAGCTCCGATCACTATTGTGGTTATCAGTAGTCTTTTCGTCATATCTTTCTCCTCAGCTTCTTTTCAAAAACTCGCCACCCACTTTCACGAAAGGCAACACTTGAGCATCCAGTGGTTGCTATCAAGCATGCCGCACGAACATTACCAACTGACCTCGGCTGCTCGAACCGTGGCGCACCAGCGAATCACTTCGTTGTTACCATTCACTTCAAAGAGTATGTTTGAAGATCCCGGCCCGGCCAGCACATTCAGATTCCAAGCACTGTCATCTTTATGCAGCACACTAACCGTATCCCAAACCGTCACACCAGAACCACCACCCTCAGCAGCCCCTTCAACCAAATAGCTGCCGGTTTCATCACTGTCGCTACGGCCGACCACCATGGCCTGAAACGTAAAGGACTGGTTACTCACCACGGAAATTAATGCTCCTAAACCATCCAGATAAAGATAACCTACCGTCGAATTGGTTGTTATGCCTCGCAATACATAGGTGGAGGCCTGCGCCGACCCTGCTTCGCCCAATCCTCCACTTGCATAAGCCTGCTGGCCGTAATTGCGGGTTTTGGCAAATGAGCCACCCGGGATGGTTGAAAGTTTGGCGTGTGCCTGATTACCCCGGCCCCCTGCAATAATCGAATAAGAAGCATTGGTATCAATAAGGTTTTCCCTTCCGCCGCCAATACCGGCGCCCCACGCAA
>CAYXEW010000013.1:0-37296 GCA_964464115.1 uncultured Verrucomicrobiota bacterium | reverse complement strand
TCCATCCCATACCCAAGAGGTACAATCATTCCCATCTATTTTTATGAATAGATCAGGTTAGTGGGAAAAATCCAACGTTAGCTGCCCGTGAACGACCTTCTTTTTCCCCGCCTCAACAGCGGGGTCGGAGGTGTCGAATAAAACAAATTTGACACCGGGGAATTCCTTCACCAGTACATCTGTGATGTACTTTTCAATGGCTTCTACGTTCCCGGGATCATCATCGGAGAAACCGAAACTCAACGGCTTTTTTAATTTGCGCTGCTTTGAAATATGGACAATGTGAGATACAAAGTCCTTAATGGCCAGCTGTTTACCCGTTTCTGCCTTAGGTGTGTCACCATCCAGCCCCATCTGCTTTTTGAAATTCGGCCAGGTGACGGCATGATAGCGGTTCAGACTCAGGTAATAATCCAGCACCATCCGGCGCTCGGCCAGATCTATGCCGTGATCCGGTTCGTAACATTCAAGGTAGCCGCAGAGATTGCTGTACATGCTGTGTTTTTCTTTATCCGTGAGCACGTTTTTAATGAAATATTCTACGCCTTCCCGGATGATGCCGGGGCTGTGTCCCCGCGCTGTTACGATGGCAAAAAGTCGCCCCTCCACGAGCACCTGCTTGAAAATTCTAAAACTGGGGCCGCTCTCTTCCTCGCTGTTCACGACTTTGTCGATAGCTATTCGGGTGTCGCGCAGAAAAACGTTTTCATCTTTGATTTCAATATCTCTGAATTCGCGAAACGCCAGCTCCCAGTCGCCCTTCGGTGCTCGGTAGTGTTCCGTATCGTTGCGAATCTGACTGTATTGTTCCGTCGAAACCGCGAGGGGTTTCCAGCTTCCGTCTTGCTGCTGCGCTTCCAGATGTATATGGGTCGGCATATGGAGTATGTTGTTATCCCAGTCGAAGATGTAATACTTCAAGTCCCTATCCGCTACGCGGTAATTGACGCTGTTATCTGCTTCCATATCGCGGATGGTAACCCAATTAGCCCATTATTGAAGCCGTTATTTATTAAATCTGTGTGCGTAATGGAAAGTTGAATTAGAAGTTGATCTTATAGGATGGCTGCCGTATGACGTATCCCTATAAAAATGGAGCCTATTATGACAGATTTTTCGCATCTCGACACGAGTCTTCCAGTGGATAAACGTGTCGGCATTCTCCTCGATAAAATGACGCTGGAAGAAAAAGTCGGACAGATGATGCAGGAAAACGGATGCTGTGATGATGCTCCGAATCTTGCGAGGGAAGGCAGAGTGGGTTCCTTCCTTCATACGCTCGGGCAAAGGATGGCCGACCTGCAGGATATCGCTTTAAATGAAACCCGTCTGAGAGTACCCATTCTGTTCGGCATCGACGCCATTCGCGGACATGGTCTCTGGAAAAATGCCACCCTCTTTCCACCGGCACTGGGCCTTGCGTGCTCGTGGAATACAAAACTGCTTGAGGCCGTCGCAAGGGTGACGGCCAAGGAGGTGCGAGCAACCGGCCCACAGTGGACGTTTTCACCTCAGTGCGACCTGTGCCGCGATATCCGCTGGGGCCGCTTCGGCGAGACCTACGGCGAGGATCCTTATGTTACGGGAGAATTGGCGGCGGCTATGGTCCGGGGATACCAGGGCGAAAACCTCGCCGGTCCAGACAGCATAGCTGCCTGCCCAAAGCACTTTGCTGGCTATGGCGATACAGAAGGAGCTAGAGATGCGGCGGCCTCGGATATCAGCGAACACAAACTTCGTTCGATTTATCTGCCGCCTTTTAAGCGCGTTGTTGATGCGGGCGCCGCCACGTTCATGATCGCCTACCAGACTATTAATGGGCAGCCTGCCACAACCAGTCCGTGGTTACTGAGAACGATTCTCAAAGAGGAATGGGGCTTTAGTGGCTTTACTGTCACCGACTGGAGTAATGTGGGCCGTATGCTGAATGAACAGTTTGTCTGTGCCGATATGCTGGAAGCGGCAATCAAAACGATGAAAGCGGGGACAAATATGATTATGGTTACCCCCGCTTTTTACGACGCTGTGATCCAGGCTGTAAAACACGACAGAAGTGTGCAGGGGATGCTGGATGAGGCCGTAACCGCAATACTGACAGTCAAATTCAAACTGGGCATGTTTGATGACAGAGCAAAATGTTATCCTGACGCGAAGGCTGCCGAACTCATTGGCTGCGAAAATCACCGGGCTCTCTCGCTGCAGGCATCGCGGGAATCGACAGTCCTGCTTAAAAATGAAGATGGTTTTCTCCCAGTACGGCCGGATAAAATAAAGAAAATAGCCGTTATTGGCCCGGGGGCCGATGATTTCTATTCGATGATCGGCGGGTGGTCTCTTGGTTCTCCACAGCAGGAATTTGAAGACGCGTCGCACGACCGGATGACAATGATTACCGTTCTGGATGGCCTCAGAGCACGTTTTGACTCATCGTGTGAGGTGGTATATGAAAAAGCGTGCCGCACTATCAACCCCGATCATCGGGTGGCTCCATTCTTCAGAGACCATCTGCCCAATAATTATTTTGACGCTGTCGAGGGCGGAATCGATCGTGCAGTAGAACTGGCCGTAGAGGCCGATTTAACAGTTGTAGTTCTGGGCGATACACAGAGCCAGTTTGGTGAAATGTGTGATAGGCTCGATATGAATCTCGGCGGGGAACAACAGGAGCTGGTCGAAGCCATACATGCGGCCGGGGTGCCCTTTGTGGCCGTCCTGCAGATGAGTAAACCTCATACGATTCCATTCACGGCGGAACATGCCAAGGCTGTGATCTGCATGTGGAATCAGGGCCAGACTGGAGGGCAGGCGGTGGCTGAGATGATGGCGGGTGATTATAACCCTTCAGCCAAACTTACCTGCTCATGGCCCAAAAGCATCGGACAACAGCCGGTGAACTACAGTCAGCTTCCGGGCTGGCATGTCGACAGCTATATGGATGGTGATGTTGAACCGCTTTATGCGTTTGGTTTTGGTTTGAGTTATACGCAGTATCATTACCGCGACCTTCAGGTCGAAGCGGTCTCGCTAAAACCGGATGACACGCTCAAGGTTAGCGTCACGGTCGATAATACAGGGTGCTGTGATGGTATGGAGATTGTTCAGTGCTATGTGAACGACAAAATTTCCTCTACGGTAACACCTGTCAAACTCCTCAAAGCTTGGCAGCGCGTTATGATTCCCGCTCACGATTCCAGCACTGTGACCTTTGAAATTCTCTGCCGGGAACTGGGGTTAATCGATGCTGAAAATCAATATGTTGTAGAGCCGGGTGCATTTGAGGTGATGGTCGGACCTTCATCCAGAAATCAGGATTTACTGAAAGCCTCTTTTTGTGTATCGGAGCCATAGATGGTTTAGCTGCGCGAGCTGCGCCCATCCCTGTATGAGTCCAGCCGGAACAGCGTGGCTGGCGGGGGTATCCTGTTTCCGGCAGCTAACATGATGAAAACAGTGGTATAGGTTAAAAAAATAGACGTTGAGTTTTTACCGGCTGTGTCCCCACTGGGTGCAGAAATGGTGCCTGAGATAAAGTCGAAAGAGGCCGCCATCGGCGGCAATGAAGCGGAACGGATGGCAAACATGGCAGCGGCAGGATATAGGTTGATTTATCGTCTTTATATAACCAGATACAGCCGCGACCGGTGTTCAGGAACCGCCGTATGGTTAGGGGTAAAACCCTCTACCGGTCCGTCACCCTTCCATCTGTTTATGTAGAGCGAGGACGACCCGAGTTGAGACGTCTGCTATCGATGCCGTTTGCCTTTTGAAGAAACGGCTTACAATGCGCAGATGGCGCGCAAAGAAGCGGGTAACGCCGTTTTCAGGATACGCAAACACATTGACGTAGTAGTGAGAGCTGCCGTTATACATATCCCGAATCGTGATATGCGTCAGCGATTTAAAATGACCGAATGAACGATCACCTTCTGCAAAATATACTAAATCAAAAGCACCATTATGGTGAAGACGGCGGTACACTTCATATATATCCGCCGTTTCTCCTTCGCTGTTGACGAATCGGTACTGGTTTGTGTCCACTTGTTTGATTACAAATTCCGCCGTTTCACCTTTCTCCAGTATCTCTTCATAGGTGGACTGCACGAGCGTCAGGATGTCGTCCTGCATGAGTACATTCATGGAGACGTCGTAGTCGACCGGCACAGTTCCGGAGGTTGTGACATGTATGTAGTGATTTGAGAGAACGGCATCTGCTAGCGGGTGCCCCGACAGAAGTTCGATGCTGGCATCTTTATCGGACCAGGCCGCCGTTGCCGTCGCCATTACAATGCATATAGTGGTAATAGTTAATATTCTCATAGCAAAGATGATCGTATATCAGTATGCGCGCTTAATCACCATATCATAATACTGTAAATAATCAGCACTATCTTTCGTAAGCCTCTATAATCCTATCCATCAGTTGATTATTCTCATCGACTATTTTCATGCGGGAGGGATCGGCCTCAAACCACTCTACCGTCCGCTTTATACCTTCAGCAAAGGGAATAATGGCTTTGAATTCAGGCACGAAATGTTTAATTTTGGAGTTGTCAAAAACAGCGCTAACAGATTTATCGCCCAGGAAATTGCCTTCAAGCCAGTCCTGTCCATAGTGCTTTGCTATCTCTATGATAAAATCTGACGCGATGTGAACGGCCTTTAATTCTGCTCCTGCCGCCGCGGCTATGGCTTCATAAATCTGATTCCATGTGAGTACTTCATCCGATGTGATATGAAACGATTGCCCGATGGCTTGCGGATGTCCTATCAGCCCGACAAATCCACGGGCAAAATCTTCGGCATGTGTACAAGTCCACAGTGAGCTGCCGTCACCGTGAACGATCACGCGCCCGCCTTTTTTGATACGGTCAATCAACGTGTAATCATCCCAGCTGGCAAAAGCGGCGGGAATCACAGTGTCATAGGTTAATGAAGGCCGAACAATAGTCATCGGGAAACCATTTTGCCGGTATGCATGAAGCAGGCGTTCTTCACATGCGATTTTATTACGCGAGTAGTCCCAGTACGGATTATAAAGGGGTGTCTTTTCGGTAATGATGTGGTTAGAAAGTGGTTTTTGATAGGCGGATGCCGAACTGATAAAAATGTACTGTTTTGTCTTTCCCGCAAACAGTTCAATATCCCGGTCCACGTCTCCGGGGTGGAAAGCAATCCAGTCTACGACACAATCCCATTCTTGCCCCCCCAACGCTTTCACCACTTCCTTCGCCTCATGAATGTTGGCGGTTATGCTGCTCGCACCCGGTATTTCTGTTTTATTGTTGCCCCTGTTGAGCAGGTATAAATCCATTCCTTTGGACGCCGCAAGACGGCTGGTTGCAGTACTGATGTTTCCCGTTCCGCCTATGAATAATACCTTCATTCCCAACCCTTTTTGCTCACCCGGCCTCTGTGACCATTGTTTTGCATCTCGGAACCTTGTTTTTTGGGGAGATAATCGAATAGTTCAAGACGCTATCTGTTCCTATTGCATATATGACATTTGCTTTGGCGTTTCCCATGGATAATGTGGGCAAAGGCCTACGTATTCTTTTTTGACCATGAATCCCGGAGGGGTAGGGTTTGGTTGAGCACGGGCGTTTTTCCGATGTGCTTCTTGGTGTCAGCGCAAAAGTAGCCCGTTCGCTCAAGTTGGTACGGCTGTCCCACCGCCGCCTCGCAAAGGGATGGCTCTCCCATGATGGTCACCACTTTGAGTGCCTCGGTGTTTAGCTTGTCAATGAATGTTCTTCCATCTTTTTCATCTGCCGGATTTTCTTCTGTAAACAGGCGGTCGTACATGCGGGCTTCTATTTCAATGGCATGGCGAGCCGATACCCAGTGAATCGTACCCCGCACTTTCCGCCCGTCCGGTGCAGAGCCTCCCCTGGATGCAGGATCATAGGTGCAGTGAATTTCCCTGATTAAACCGGATTCAGGATCCTTTACTATGCCCGTACAGGTCACCAGGCAGGCATACTTCAGCCGCACTTCATTGCCGGGGTACAATCGGTGAAATTTTTTCGGGGGATCTTCCATGAAGTCGTGCCGCTCAATATATAATTCTTTGGAAAAGGGGATTTTACGGGTGCCCGCCCGTTCATCTTCAGGGTTGTTCACAGCGTTAAAATACTCTTCACCATCATCCGGGTAATTATCGATGATCAGTTTTACCGGGTTTAAAACGGCTAACGCCCTTAGCGCGATTCTATTCAGTTCATCGCGAATGCAGTGCTCAAGCAGGGCTACATCAGTCAGACTGTTAAACTTGGTCACGCCAATAGTGTCGCAAAAAGTACGGATGGCTGCCGCCGGAAAACCGCGCCGCCTCATGCCGGCCAACGTAGGCATCCGCGGGTCGTCCCAACCGTCAACATATCCCTCGCTGACCAATTGCAGCAGTTTTCGCTTACTCATTACCGTGTAAGTCAGGTTGAGTCGGGCAAATTCAATCTGACGCGGATGGTATACCTCGATCGCCTCCAGTAGCCAGTCGTATAGCGGCCGGTGCACTTCAAACTCCAGCGTGCAGATAGAGTGTGTAACGCCCTCGATGGAGTCCTCCAGTCCGTGAGCAAAATCGTACATGGGATAAATGCACCACCGGTCTCCGGCCCTGTGATGATGCGCCTTCTTTATGCGGTAAATGGCAGGATCACGCATGTGCAGATTGGGGGAAGCCATGTCGATTTTAGCCCGCAGGACGTAAGAACCGTCCTCGTGTTTGCCCTCTTTCATTTCTTCAAACAGGCGGAGGTTTTCTTCAATGGATCTGTTGCGGCCGGGGCTTTCCATCCCCGGCTGGGTCGGGACGCCGCGGTATTTCTTGAATTCTTCCGGGGTTAGTGTGCATACGTAGGCTTTTCCCTTATGGATGAGCTGTATGGCAAGTTCATACATCTGCTGGAAATAATCGGAGGCAAAATAGAGATGTTCGCCCCAGTCAAAACCCAGCCAGCGTATATCTTCGAGAATGGAGTCGACATACTCCTGATCCTCTGCGGAAGGATTGGTGTCGTCAAAACGCATGTGACACCTGCCGCCATTGGCCGCAGCAATGCCGAAGTTCAGGCAAATCGACTTGGCGTGACCAATGTGTAAATAGCCGTTGGGTTCCGGTGGAAAGCGCGTAATAACTTTCCCGTCAAACCGGCCTTCGTTTCGGTCGCGGTCAATAATCTCCTGAATAAAATTACTCTTCTTTTGATCTTCCATATGCATTTCCTTTTTAGCGGCACGCATTTTGTAGCATACCCCATGCCGCCACAAGGAGAAAGTATCAAAGCTTGTGAGGTGGGTCAGGGAGCCTGGATGCACACGGTCGCGAGAAAAGGTTAGGACCGGCAGACGGTCCCGGTCCCGTTACCTTCTTTTCCGGTTTAGAGTATTTTCCGCTCAATCCAGCGAAACAGACCCAGGCCTGCGCCGATGAAAATGACAATGATAATCCAGTGATTGACCGAGAGCAGTTCCGGCAGTGTGACGTTCCCAAATGAACCCCAGGTTAACACCGTCGCTTTCAGGGTCGGATACAATTCGGCATAAAGACCGGCCCCTAGCAGCATGCCGAGAATACCCCATAGTACGTGGATCCGTCCTTCGCCGAGTGCGCCGATCGCTGTTCCTGGACAGTATCCGAAAATGGCCCATCCAATTCCGAATGCCAGTCCGCCGACTACCTGTGCACCCATGCTCAGCGATTTGACCTTGAGTTCAATCAACCCCATATCCTTGAATAGATAGATCCCAACCATCCCTGTTAAAATAGCCGAGAACATAAACTTCAGAATGGTCATATCCTTCAGCCGAAGAAAACCCACTTGCTTTTCAAAACGCAATACCCGTCCCTTTTGCAGAATAAATCCGAAAATGATACCGGTTATAAGACCAAGTAAAAGTTCCATGATTAGACTCCCTTCCTATAGATCAACTGGGCCGTCACAATGCCGCCTACCATGAAGCAGATAATGGCGATGAGGCCGCTGACGGATAACTGCATAATACCACTCAGACCGTGACCGCTTGGACATCCTCCGGCCAGGCGGACACCCAGGATGGCAATGAGTCCTCCAATAAAAGCCGCCGCGCCGCGTTTGGTCGGGCTGGCGCCTATCTGTTCCTGCCACATCGGAGGAATCTTCTCGAATGTAAAACTCTTATCCTGCAGGGCGGAGACGCACGCTCCGATCAGGATGCCGGCTACCAGCATCATTTGCCAATCCACCTTCACTTTCTTTGAAGTGAAGTACTCATTATTTTCAACACGTGTTGGTGCTACAAACCTCTCCACCAGTCCGGCAGCCCTCACAAACGTCGTTGATGTGCCTAGATACTTCGGTTTCCCGAGCGTCTGAGTTGAAATTACAACAGACAGGACGGCCAGTATTCCGGCCAACACGCCCGCTATATAGGGATTCCAACCCCCCTCTTGATTTTTCAGTTTCATTCTACTGCTCCTTTCTGTTGGCTGCCACCGGCGCTCTCTCGGCAGGGCGATGGCAGTACATGACGAGTTTTGGCCATATCTTTGGATGCTTGTCCGGTACATTGAAAATGCCCGCCGTCAATACAAATGGCGTGACCTTGAAAAAGCCCTGAAGCTATTTTTTTCCGGGCCGACTTAATAATGATATCAAACGTTTGGCGTGACACACCCATTTGCTCTGCTGCTTCTGTTCTGTACATCTCCAGTTCGTCGGAGAGCTTTAGCGCCTCGCACTCATCAAAAGTGAGTTTTGTACACACCATATCAGCCTCCGCCAACCCGTCCGGCTTAAAACAGACGGCCTTGGGAAGGTTTGATACATTTCTTAGCTTTGTTGGTCTGGCCATGATTGTTTACAGCATATGCTATAAACGAAAATTTTGCAAAAAAAAATAGTAACCTCAATTTCTTGTTTGCGTCGAAATCGTCGTTTCGCTGGTTGATAAAGTAAAGCCGTCGCTATGAGGCGGCTTGAAGTATTCGTCTCATAGATCCGGATATGCTGAACCTTACATTCTGCAATTGCACTCCCCGAATGTTGAACTTCAAAATAATTCAATATAAAGAGTTGCAATAGGTTAAATATGAACATATGTTCATTATAGAAAGGGTGCTGAGATGCCGAGACCTTGTAGAAAAAGATGGATTGAGTTTTGCCCTGGGGTTGAATATTTCAAGCCCGCGGGGGTACCGTTGCGCGAAATCCAAGAGGTCGTTTTGTCTCCGGATGAGGTTGAAGCGTTGCGTCTGGCCGACTTGGAGGAACAGTACCAGGAGCAGGCTGCTGCACATATGAAGGTCTCCCGCCCAACCTTTTCAAGAATTGTACAGTCGGCAAGAAAAAAGATGGCGGATGCCATCATTAATGGAAAGGCCCTTCGCCTGGAGAAACTCGAAAATACGGACCGGTGCGCGGTCAGCGCGCCGGCTGGCCGGCAACGGCGATGTGGACGGGGATTCGGGCGCAGGTCTTTTAACCAGGAAGGAGCATGACCATGCCAGGTGGAGATAGAACAGGACCCGCGGGAGCGGGAGCGAGAACAGGAAGAGGAGCCGGTTTTTGTTCCGGTTCTGGACAGCCCGGATGGAAAAGTACCGGTTATAGTTCAGGTCGCTGCGTCCCGGGCGGCGGTGGCAGGGGTTGGCGCAACCGCTGTGTTGATGAAGGACGTCCGCGCTTTGGCCGCGCGCGTTTTTCAGAGGCCAATACCAATAATGAAATAGCGAATCAGGTGGCCGCCTTGCGGGATCAGTTGGGTGTGCTTGAAAGGCGTCTGGATGTTGATGATGGAGGGGCCTCTTGAAGGCCGCCTTCACGTCATCCGGCGATAACTTAGACGCCCCTATGGACCGTCGTTTTGGCCGTACCCAGTTTTTTCTTATGGTGGATATAGAAACGGGTGCGACGGAAGTGCTGAGTAATGAGCAGCACCTGAATGCTGCCCAGGGGGCCGGTATTCAGGCCGCCCAGCATGTCATTAACCATGGTGCGGATTGTGTGGTGACAGGCCATTGCGGGCCCAAAGCTTTTCGGGTGCTGGAGACCGCCGACATTAAGGTTTATCAGGCCGAAACAGGCACCGTTCGCGAGGCCCTGGCGGCATTGAAGTCGGGCAATCTAGTGCAGTCATCCGGGTCTGATGTAGAGGGTCACTGGGTATGAGAACCTCGCTGGAATGTATGCCCTGTTTTGTGCGTCAGACGCTGGACGCCTGCAGTATGTCAACAGATAATACCGCCGTCCATGAGCAAATCCTGCGGGATGTGCTTCGGTGGATGAGCGAGATGAATATGAATGATCCACCTCCGGTTCTCGCGCGTCGTATACACAACCGTCTCCGCGAGTTGACGGGCGTTGTGGATCCTTACGCACGGCATAAAAGTGATCATAATAAAATGGCGCTCGCGCTGTTGCCGTCGTTGCGCGGACAAATTGAACAGTCTCCCGATCCACTCATGTGTGCCGCCCATTTGGCCATTGCCGGCAATATTATTGATCTCGGCGTCAAGCACGGCCTGCAGGAGTCCGAGGTCCAAGAAGCCATTCAGCATGCCGTGGAGATACCCCTTGAAGGGGACACGGAACTTTTCCGTTCCGAGCTGGCGGCGGCAAAATCTATTCTCTATCTGGCAGACAATGCCGGAGAAATTGTTTTTGATCGTTTATTGATAGAGCATCTCGGCCCCGATCGCGTGACGGTGGCGGTAAGGGGGAAACCTATCATTAACGATGCCACACTACAGGATGCCCATGAGGCAGGCCTCGCTGAAATCGTCGATGTGATTGATAACGGAGATGATGTCCCGGGCACCTGGCTGGAAACCTGCAGTGAAAACTTTCGAAGGCATTTCTACTCCGCAGACCTCATCATATCAAAGGGGCAGGGCAATTTTGAGACGCTCAATGAGCGAACTGAAAACATCTTTTTCCTTTTTAAAGTAAAGTGTCCTGCCGTTGTTTCCTCGGCCGGTATGCCGCTCAGTACTCATGTGTTGCGGAGTTACCGGAGGATACAGTCTTGACTATAGCCGTGGCATCAGGAAAAGGGGGGGCCGGCAAGACGACGGTTGCCCTGTCGCTAGCCGTGGCCGCAGAGAATGGCGCGCTTCTGCTGGACTGTGACGTTGAGGAGCCCAACGCTCACCTCTATTTAAATCCGGAATGGGAACAGATCCAGCCGGTGCAGACACCGGTTCCCGTGTGCTCCCATGAACAATGCATTGGGTGTGGTGCTTGTGCTGAACTATGCGAGTTTAATGCGGTTGCAATGGTAAAGAACAGGCCGCTCGTGTTCACCGAATTATGCCACAGCTGTGGCGGCTGTGCGAGGGTCTGTCCCTCCGGCGCCATGACAGAGAAACCGCGAAAAATAGGGGAAGTGCGCACCGGTACGGCCGGAGCAGTTAGGTTTTCGGATGGGATTATAGCAGTGGGTACCCCTTCGGCGCCTCCGGTTATCAGGGCCGTTAAGCAGGCATCCTTAAAGGTTGTTAATTCCGGGCTGACCGTCATTGACTGTCCGCCGGGGGCTTCATGCCCAATGGTGGCTGCGGTGGAGGGGGCCGATGCTGTCCTGCTGGTGGCGGAGCCGACACCATTTGGCCTGCATGACCTCAAGGTTTCCGCCGAAGCTCTTTTGGCGATGAAGATTCCTTTTGCGGTCCTCATCAACCGTTCCGATATGGGCGACAACGGCGTTGAGCACTGGTGCGTTGATCAGGAGATTCCGATTGCGGGACGTATACCTGAAATAAGAGCGGTTATGGAAAAAGGTTCATCAGGGGGCTTGTTGGTTGATACAGCGCCGGAATGGCTTCCCTTTTTCAGGGAACTGCCATCCCGCATGGAGCAGCTTTTGCAGAAGGTGGTCGCATGAAAGAAATGGTGGTGATCAGCGGCAAAGGGGGCACGGGGAAGACCAGTCTGACCGCAGCATTTGCACACCTGGCCAAGCCCTGTGTACTCGCCGACTGCGATGTCGATGCCGCCAATCTGGCGCTCATCGCTCAGCCTGAAATCCAGCGGCGACACCCGTTTTTCAGCGGGCATGAGGCCGTCATTCATTCCGAGCAATGCGCTGCCTGCGGAATCTGTATGGAGGTTTGCCGCTTTGATGCCGTGCGAAAAGATGTCAGTGAGTCGGCGTACACCATTGATAAGACCCGTTGCGAGGGGTGCGGAGTGTGTGTGCATTTTTGCCCTGAAAAGGCCATAACGTTTCCAGATCGCTTCTGCGGTGAATGGTTTGAATCTGCTTCCCGCCTGGGGCCTATGGTTCATGCGCGCCTGGAACCGGGCGGTGAAAATTCCGGCAAACTGGTCACGCGGGTTAGGACTGAAGCACGCAGAAAGGCTGCCGCCGTCGGTGCTGAATGGATTATAATAGACGGCCCTCCCGGTATTGGGTGTCCGGTTATTGCCTCAGTGACAGATGCTGATGCGGTGATCGCCGTCACGGAACCCAGTCTTGCCGGAATGCATGATTTGAACCGTTTGCTTGACCTTGCGCGCCATTTTGATGTGCCGGCCTGGCTGGTTGTGAACCGCTGGGATATGAACCCGGAGCTGACGCGGAAAACGGAACAGATGGCTGTAGAGCGCGGTGTCGGCATCCTCGGCCGTATTCCCTATGACCGATCTGTCATAGAAGCCCAGCTTGAAGCAAAAAGTATTTTGGAGCTGCCGCCCAGCCCTGCCGGTGAAGCGTTCTCCAATGCATGGAAAAAATTAGAAACAAAAATCCAACCTATGGGTGACGGAAGACCTTTAACCATAAAAGAAAGTATAACAGAGAGGTGTAATTATGAAAGTTGCAGTACCGGTAGCGAATGATCAGTTATGTATGCATTTTGGCCACTGTGAGGCCTTCCAGATTATGACGGTCGATCCCGAAAAGAAATCCATCCTGAGCGTGACCAGCATGGTTCCTCCGATGCATGAACCCGGCGTCCTGCCCCGCTGGCTTGCCGGCATGGAGGTAAGGACGGTATTGGCTGGAGGTATGGGGCAACGGGCACAGGCGATCTTCTCACAGCACGGTGTAGAAGCAGTGGTGGGAGTGCAGGGATCGGATCCGAGGGAAGTGGTTATAAACTGGATGAACGGCTCCCTGGCCACAGGCACTAATACCTGCGATCATTAAAAAACATGTAGCATACTGATCAAAAAAAGATATAATGGCATATGCTAAAAACAGTTCATTGAAAGCCAACCAAATAAGGAGAAAGTTGATGTGTGAAGAACGAAATAGAATGCCGTTGATCGGGGAAAAAGCTCCGGAGTTTATAGCTGAAACAACACAGGGAACAATTCACTTTCCTCAAGATTACAAGGGGAAATGGGTAGTCTTTTTCTCCCATCCAGCCGACTTTACCCCCGTATGTACAACAGAGTTCATGACGTTTGCCAGCATGGCCGATGAGTTTAAAGAGTTGAACTGCGAGTTACTGGGACTGTCGATTGACAGTACTTACAGCCACATTGCATGGCTTCGCACCATCAAAGAAAAAATTGAATATAAAGGGATGAAAGACGTCGAAGTGATGTTCCCGGTGATCAGCGACTTGACGATGGAAGTATCGAAAGCCTTTGGCATGCTGCAACCGGCCGCCAGCAATACGCAGGCCGTGCGCGCGGTGTTTATTATTGACCCCAGCGCCATTGTGCGCGCGATTCTCTATTATCCGCTTTCCAATGGTCGAAACATGGACGAGGTGAAACGTTTACTTGTGGCTATGCAGCATTCTGATGAGTATGAAATTGCCACCCCGGCCAACTGGCAGCTCGGTGATGATGTGATCATCCCGCCTCCGGGTTCCTGCGGCTCCGCCAAGGATCGTGTGGATGAAGCGGGTGATGACTACCATTGCCTCGACTGGTTCCTATGTCTTAAAAAATGTCCCCATGGCAAATAGGTTGAGATGTCGGTTTGCCTCACCATGCTCATGGAGAACCGGGCAAAAAAAGGCTTAGCTTCAGAGCATGGTTTTGCGGTTCTGATTGAAAAAGACGGGTGCCGGGTTTTGCTCGACTCAGGGCAGACCGGCGCTTTTCTCGATAATGCCGAAAAACTCAGTGTACAACTGAATCCCTTGGAGGCATTTGTGCTGAGCCATGGTCACTATGACCACGCTGGAGGTATCCCCCGCCTGCTGACAGATCTGCCTAATACAGATATGTATATGGCTCCGGGTTACGAGCGGGAGCGCTACAGCCTTAAGTCAGGCAAACCGTCTAAGTATATAGGGATCAGAGAAGAGACGCGCCTGTACTTACAGCGGAACGGGGAGCGTATTCACCTGTGCGAAAAACCGACCGAAATCTTGTCTGGACTGTATGCGACCGGGCCCATTCCGCGCCGCAACGACTATGAAGACGTCGGCGGGCCCTTTTTTGGGGACGAGGGCGGCTTGCAGCCGGATGCCATTGAAGACGATCAGGCGCTGTGGATCGAAACTGATAAAGGGTTGCTGATTATCACGGGCTGTGCCCATGCCGGCATCATCAACACAGTAGCGTATGCGCGGGAGCAGTCAGGTATGGATCGCGTTTACGGCATCCTCGGCGGCTTTCACCTAGTGAATGCGAATGAAATCCGTTTGCAGCAGACGATGGAGGCATTACATGAGATCAATCCGGCCTTCCTTGCGCCCTGCCACTGTACTGGGGATAAAGCGTTGGAAATACTGAAAACAGAGTTTTCAGCAGCCTTTCATGATGCTCGAGCTGGCAGCGGCTTTTCCTTTCCGTTGCCATCAATCCAGCGTCGAGCGAATATCGGCGATTAACTGCTGAACGTTTTTTTGAATAGCTTCGATCTCAACCCTGGCCTGGCTGCGCCATTCAGGCAAAGCCAGTTGCTGTTCATCGACATCGTTGAGTCCCATCAACGCATCGTTTAGACAGGTGCGGGCTTTCTTGAGACGCACCAGAGTATCACCGGCAAAAAGCGGGTCGGGTGGCCATTCATCATCATCTTCGAAGTGCGGGTTGAGAGCCCCGGCCAGTTTTGCACCGGCACACTGTACTCCGAAAACTACTTCATTGAGAGGATGTTCCTGGAGTGCATGATCGGGTAGCCAGCGATGATCCCTGACATCATGAAAAAGCCGGGATCCCAATTCATGACAGGTTTTAACCAAGGGATGTTCCTTTCGTTCAGGCAGCGTTTCTTCCTGTTCTAGAGCCTCCTGTGCTGCTTCATTCATTTCTCGAATCATGGCATCCCGTTCAAGCTTCTCCCAGTGACTCAGTGGTTCCGGCTCCGGTTCGCCACTTTCCCTTCGCAACCGTTCGCGCTCCTCCTCCATGATGATCTCAAATTGACCATCATCAAGCCCTTCCCGTTCCAGCCGAGCCATAATGCGGTCCATAAGCAGATCCATGCGGGCTGCTTCCTCGTCCGCCTTCTTCTCGATCTTACTCGTGGGCGGATCTTCCTGCTCCGGTAGAACAGCATCCGGTTGCACAGCTTCCGTAATCTGGTTCATAAAATGGACAGCGGCCTGCTGATTTTTCTCGCCCTGCTCGTATTCTTCCTCTTCTGACATCGTCCAAGCCGGGCCGTCTTCCAGGGTAATGGTATAATCTACCGATTCAATCACGACGCGGCCGTTGCGCTCACTGTACCATTCAAGATAAAGACAGTTAGCCCAGTGATAGGGGACATCGACCCCCAGTTTTGATTTTTTATAGAATTCCTCGACGGGCAGTTCGGGAACCTTGACCTTCCTGGAGGCGGTGATATCGCCCGCATCCCCGTTTTGCATCGGTGCAAAACGATCCATATCCACCGCTTTCGGTTTAGTGTGATGAAAGGAAACGAGATATCCTGCCAGGTCGCGCCAGGGGTTACCATGGAGGTCTAGTATAACGGGTTTATCGCGGTTCAAAAACCACAGTTCGCCGGTCACTTTACCTTTCACGCGATTATCAATAAAGCCGCGCATCAGCGCCTCATCTATTCTCCATGCCATTATTGTTCTCCATAATATTCGTATTAGAATTGACGATCGTTAATTCTAATACGAATAAGTTTGTGCAGTAATTTATCTATAGATTCCTGAAAGTGTCTATGATAGCTGTATACTTCTTCTCCCCGATAGCCATCCGGCCAGAGAGCTCGCGGCAGGAGGGGGTCGTCCGCCATGACGCCATGGTATACGTTCAGTTCACTTCGCAGCAATTGACCGGCCTCGTCAATCGTGAGCTTCTTTTTCACGGATTCCATAATATGGCGGCAAACTTTGATATAATCCGCATGCTGTCTGTTGATCTTATTCCAGTCCCAGGCCTCGCGCACGATTTGTTCACTTCTGAGACCGAGCACGGTACGGCTTTCAAATAAATAGGTAAAGGGCTCTAATGCGGTCCCTTCACACAGATCATGATAAAGGGGGCGGATGTCGAACGGTGTAATCCATGTGCTGCGCTGCAGCATACCCATGCGCTGCGTCTTTAAAAAATCGCGGATATGATTTCTGTATTTCCGTTCCTTTTCCGGTATGTCATACACTAGGAGGTACCACCTTTTGGTCCACTTGGCATTCCATCGCTGCGCGGGATGAATAGATGCGGACAGACAGTCCTGCGCTTTTGGTGTCAGCTTCAGCCGCGGTTGATTGTAGATACTGGTGGGCAGCTCTACCAGCAGGCCCTTTTTCCGGAGCCTTTCTTTTGCTTCGTAGAAGCTCTTTCGAGAGGGATAAAGATCAATCCAGTTGAGCGCGCGCCCGTGAGAGGCCAGTACCTTCACGGAGCCGGCAATCAAATCCATAAATTCATCCACCACCCGCCTTCTCAATAGCGGCAGTGATATATCTGGATGATGAAATTCCATAAGCCAATATTCGTATTAGAATTGACGATCGTCAATTCTAATACGAATATATAATGCCGATTATGATAGAGAATACTGTGCTGATGTTGCGGTCGGTATGTACGCTAAGGCAATTGTTAGGCGGACCGTTCGACCCATTGCCAGGGCGGTACTTTTACGCCGTAATAGCCGCTCGAAAGCGCATCTATGGCACCTGAGACGAAGTCGAGAGTGGCCTCCATCGGCGGCCATGAAGCAGAGCGGAATAAGCAAACGTGGCCATTGCCGATAAGTGGATAAAAGATGGATGCTAAAGTCTGAACTGAAATTCCGTTTGCATCGTGATCACAGTTCTGGCGAGATTAAGGGTAAAGCCGCCGCTTTGAGGCGGTGTATAGTATCCAGCTAGCAGCATCGGATACCCATAAACCCAATGTCCTTTTTTTTTCACTCTGAACACGCTCACTGTTACGAATGCGCCCTGAATGTGATTTTATTATGAACAGATATCTGACGACCGAAAAACAAACGACTACGCATAGGCCTTGCTACACGGCCTCGACCAGCGTCAGCTCAAAGGTGAGGTCTTCACCCGCAAGGGGATGATTGCCGTCAATTTTCACGCCTTCATCATTCACCTCGAGAACCTTCACGGGTAGGGCACCCTGCGGGGTTTCAACCTGGAGCATTTGGCCCACTTGAGGGTTTAGCTCTTCAGGTATATTGGATGAGGGAATGATGCCAACCATATCTTCGCGTATTTCTCCATAGGCTTCCACGCAGGGAATATTAACTGTTTTAATAGCGCCCACCTCCATGTCCATTACCGCTTTATCAAAGCCGGCGATGACCTGTCCCGCTCCAATTTCAAATACCAGCGGTTCACGGCCCTCCGAGGAATCGAATACGGTGCCGTCAGTGAGGGTTCCTTTGTAGTGTACTTTGACCTGTGTTCCGTTCTCTAACATGTCATCTCCTTCATGTCTTGGAGGTTCTAATTGCAGGCTACGTGTGCAACCTACTTCGTACAGGGCGTTGGCACAAGAAATAAACCCGTCCGATGTGAGGTGGTCTCCGAATGGGTAGTAAAAGCCATTTGCAGTTATCCCATGAAGTATCAGCAGCCTTGTCCCAGAGAAGTTTTTTATTAAAGCCATTCGACGCTGAAACTAATACAGTTTCATCTGAAGCATGGTTGATCTTTTAAGGTTATATGCTATTCTGATGTGCAACGATTGAGAGGAGCAAATGCATTTAGTACGCTTAATTTATGCGAGCCGCGTAAACATTCGTGATAAAGCTGAGGATATCAGTGATATTTACACCCAGTCTCTGAAAAATAACACCTTGAAGAATATTACCGGATTTCTCTGCTATGACGAACACTATTTTCTACAGTTACTGGAGGGACCGCGAACAGACCTGAATAAACTGTACATCAAGATCCTTAAAGATACCCGTCATGAGCACGTAGAAGTGTTGGATTACCGGGATATCAAAAAGCACCAGTTTGGGGGTTGGTCAATGGATGTTGTCAATGCGCGGGAAATTGAGCACGGCCTCCTGAGAAAGTACTGTCCGCACGGCGAATTTGATCCTTATGTTTTAAGCGCCGAACAGGCTCATGATCTGCTCGTGGAACTCGCCCGCGATCGTCAAAGTTACCTGGAAGCCGAAATTCATCCGTCACACTATTAAAATAGAAAGGAAGTATATGAACGAAGCACCACAATCAAAGGATTGCGCAAAGCCTGATGCGCATAAGAAACATCTCTGTTTTCAGATGTACGAAGGTATACACCTCAAAGACCCGGATACATACAGGGCCATCGTGCAGAATGCGCAGTACCGCTGTGAAATGTGCAGTCGTACAGCCTGCGAAGCCCAGCATCTCTGTCACCCGGTAAAGATTTAGATCATGAGTACGTACATGATTATCGCCGCCCGGACGGGTACAGGGGCAGCGCTCGCGTCGCGCTTAAAGGCTGCTGGTCACACGGTCATTACGGCCGGACGGAAGAGTCCTGATGATTCCTCGAATCACCTTCTATTCGATGCCGAAAGCGGATTTGCTAAAGAGGCGGCTTTTCCTGAAAAGCTTGATGGCGCGGTTTATTGTCCGGGAACGATCACGCTCCGCCCTTTCAAGAGTTTAAAAGATGATGACTTTCTTCACGATTACACGGTCAACTGCCTCGGAGCGGTGCGGGCATTGCGCGCTCTATATCCAGCCCTGAAAAAGGCTGAGCATACGGCTTCCGCAGTGCTCTTCAGTACCGTGGCTGTACAGACCGGAATGCCTTATCACACCTCTGTTGCATCGGCAAAGGGAGCGATTGAAGGTTTGGTTCGGTCTCTTGCCGCCGAATGGGCGCCGGGCATCCGTGTGAATGCAGTCGCTCCGTCACTGACCGTGACTCCTTTGTCCTCGCCACTTACAGATTCGGACGAAAAGCAAAAGCGGTCGGCCGACCGCCACCCCCTCAAAAGGTTGGGAAGTGTGAACGATGTAGCAGAAGCTGCACAATTTCTCTTGTGCGATGCGAATTGGATGACTGGACAGGTTCTCCACGTCGATGGCGGTATGGGAGACCTGCGGCTGCTATAAATGCTGAATACGGGTTGCGGAGCGTTTGCTTGCACCGCGCCTGCCACTATTTTATTGCATAGATGTAACCATTATCACATCCGACAAAAATTCTGTCATCGGTAGGGCAGGGCGAGCTGATAATTCTGTCGCCGAGGTCGAGCTGCCATTGCAGTTCACCCGAATGTCTGTCTAGTGCATACAGATGATGATCCCAGCTGCCAAAAAAGACAGTATCTTTCGCAATAGACGGTGAAGACTGAACGCTGCCCCCGGTCTGAAATGTCCACCCCCGCTCTCCGTCTTCAAAAGCAAAGGTATGAAGCTGCCCGTCATTGCAGCCAATATAGATGACATCATCCGCGACAGCCGGATCTGTCAATATTTCATAGCCGAACAGAGCGCCCTGATTGAGCTCCATATCCAGCTGTTCCTTTCGGGCCCCCCGATGCCATACTATATGTGCGTTCTTTTCAGGATCGACCACTGCCACCGACCCCCGCATGGCACCGGGAATAATGACTTTATCCTTGTAATAGACCAGCGACATAAACTGCCGGTTCTGATGTCCCAGGTTGCAGCGCCAGTCCACTTTTGCCGTGGCCAGGTTAAACGCTGCATAGGTTGACCCCTGAAAGCCGGAGTAGATACGTTTTCCTTCTGTGCACAGGGCGGCATATCCCTGCGGTCCAAGGCCTGTTTGCCAAATCTTTTCACCGCTCTCTACGTCGAACCCTACAATAGGCTGGGCGTTCATAACCAGCACTTCGCTGCCACCCCGATGATGGCCTGGGGCGGCAAACACGGTCGAACCCATCACGGCAGGTGAGCCGGCCGGCTTTCCACCGATGGAAGCCGTCCACCGTGGCTGGCCGGTCTGTAAGTCCAGCGCATGCAGGGTGCCTTCTTCGGACGTGAAAAAAATCATCGTGTCGGTTGCTGCGATAGAACCCGCTACTCTACCACTTGTTTTGTACTTCCAGATCAGTTCACCGTTATCACTATGGATGGCGTACAGGTGCCCGTCATAACTGCCCACATAGAGAATACCGTCTACCACGACAGGCGACGACCTGACGGGTCCGCCGGTTTTGAACTTCCACACGATCTCGCCCTGCCGGGCGCCGGTGGCGTCCGGATGAAAACCTGTTCTGTGCAGGTTGCCGCGGTGAACGCGACCCTGCATCAAGTCAAAAGAACGGCTCTGTTCTATTTTTGAACGGCTGACCGGAGCAGGCTGTCCCTGCGTCAGTGTATTGGCCTGCAGCTTGACGTGTCCCAGCAACCCAGGCTGTTTAAGAGCGTTGAGAAGTCGCTGTTTTGCAGACCGTTCAACCGGTGCCTGTTTGAGCACCCTGAACCCGACATCCGGGTAAGCCAGACCAAAGGCCGTCTGGGCTGCGCGGAAGGGCTGTGTGTAAAGATCGACCAGGATGTCCATAAATGAACCGCCGCAGCGGAAAGCATAGCCGCGCGTTTTGTCAGACGTTCGAATGCCGCCGCCCTGATGGCATATTTCGGAGACATTACCCGCCACATCGTACAACCCCCATGCGGAAGGTCTTTTCTGACGCCGTTTGTGAGTAGTAAAGCCGGAGGTGTCTGCCAGCCATGCGTGGTCGAAGACATCAAGGGCATTAGTGCCCCAAGGATATTTCTTTGTTTCTCCGCAAAACAAAATGTAATCGAACTCGTCTGTCGTAGGCAGGCGGTAACCGTCCGCCGTTGGATCCCGATAATAACTGCGCCATGAAGAGGTGAAGTCTCTGTTTACCCAACCGTCATAGGTTCCCTGCCAAGCCTCCTGCAGCAGCAGTTGGAAAGGGCGATAAGGGTGCGAGGTTCTGACGACGCTGTCGTGGTTGTCCTCCTCGCGGTATACGGGGGTTCGTCCTTCTATTTCAGAAAGAGCGTTGCACCAGATCATCATGTCATACGATGATATGCCCGTGACCGGCTCTTCTGCACTGTGCAGGCCTGGCTCCCAGTTTTTACCGAAGCCCCAATAGGCCATGGATCCCATTTCGCCGTCATACTCAAAGGTATAGCCATTGGCGCAGGCCCAGTGATAGACTCGCATCCACTCGGCATAACAGACTTCATAGGTGCCCACTTTGTACGAGCGTTCCGGGACGGCGCTCAACTTCAGCAGTGGTTCATGCATCGGCACGGCATCCTGTGAGGCAGGTTTTGACTTTGTGAGGGTAGCTTTGCCGATGAGCCAGGCGGGTGCCGTGTTTTCAGGGGTCTCCTGTTTTGGCGATTTTAACCCAGCCCTTCTGCGCACCGGCCGGAAGCCGATGTCGCCGCGTCCGTAAAAAGGCCTGTCGCCGTAGGGGCTGGCTGAAATAGATTCAGGTGATTCACCGGTGAAGGCTCCACCCAGGGCGAGGACGGAATGCGCCTTGGCCGGATCTAGCGAATCACCATACGGCCAGACGACCTCCCAGACGTTTCCCGCCATATCAAAAGGCGGTTTGCCGCCGGGTGCAGCCGAACCCACTGCGTGTGTGGTGTAAGACCGCGCTGGCGGAGTAACAGCCTTTGTGCCGGTGGCGGCCACCCATTCGGCGGCGGTTGGCAGGCGATAGCCGTCGGCCTCCCATTTAACGTATAGCACTGGAATTTTGCGCTGATTCGTATAGCGGGGGCATTGTTTGATTTCCCTGAAAGGAATCGTGCGTTGTTCGTCTTCATAATAGCAAGGTTCGCGTGATTCCATACCGGACAGAGCATTACACCAGACGATCATATCCAACAGCGTTATATCGGTAACGGGTTCGTGTTGGCCGTGCCGGAGGTAGTGCCCGTCAGGTCCGGTAAAATCCATGGATCCCATATCACCGCGTTCTTCAAAATTGCAACCTCGAGGCTCATTAACGAATGCGTTGGCCCGCCCCTGTTTGTGAACCTTTCTCCACAATTCATACGGCACCTCGCAGTCGGCCATATAGAATTCAGGCAGGTCGCCCTCTTCGACGGGTGTCATCGCCATATAGTTTGACGGACGAGCCGGTGCATGGACTACGGCATCAGCCTCAAAGGCATACCATTTATGTCCAACATAGCCGGAGATTAACTGGTCTTTATACATGTACCACCCGACGGCCGTTACATCGTCAAACCTGACCGGGGCGTACTCGGCATTCTCTGGATCAAAATCGATATGGTAGGGCGGCGTTGGATTGTATATGGCCCATCGTTCCCGGGCGGGATAGATGGTGTGTTGAGCCCCGCCGCTCTGACCCAGTGGGTAACCTGAACCGTGATAGGTTCTTTCAGAGATGTAAAAGGTATCGCCGTTGCGCACGACAAACCGAAAGCCCTCAATACCCATATAGTATCGCATCACGAGAAAAGCCACGCGGGACTCCTCATCGAAGCTGACCCGGTGATCGGCACCGCCATTCATAAAGTCGTGCTTTTGCCAGAGGGCTGTAAAATACATGCGATAGGGGGAATAGATTTCGTATGTTTCGTGAAAATAGGTCCAATTCCGGCGGGGCTGAAAACTGGGGCCTTCCTCGGAGTCGTTCATGCCGTCTTCACTGAACCCGGCATAGTCAATATTGGCCTGGTAAATGGTGGCGCCGCCGTAAAAGCGATGAGAGCCCACCGTGGTATCATAGAACGGGGCATGCATCGACATGGGATTGTCTTTTGAAAGATCAAAGGGGTGGCACCCCACGGAGTCATTGGTGGCTATACCATCTCCGTCCACATCAAAATTATGGTACTGTTTCAGGTCGTCATGCGATACCCTGCGCTCCCAAAGATTGGTTTTCGAATCCCGATAAATTTTGTAGCGATGGTAGTGCAAAATGCCGTGGCAGTTGCCGTCATAGCTTCGCTGATGTTCCAGCCCCTGCTTGACGATACGGACATTGCGCGGCTCAATCGCGGCACCCTGCGGCGGTATGTCAGGATGCCAGGGCGCGGGCTGGCTTGACCATACAGGAGAAACCAGCACCAAAAAAAACGCGAACATCGTCTTATAAAACAACATGATAAACCCTCTCATTTGGTGAATGTCCTCTCAGTTTATTCGCGACTTCATCCGTATCTTCCACTTATGCACTGTTCTTACAGCTCTGGATTTTCAGTGCTCTGCGCACGGCCTCTTCCATGCCGATGGGCTCAATGGGAAACGATTCCAGCGATCTGTCACTTTCCACCACCGTTTGTGTACGGACACCTTCAATGAGTTTCTTTCCGACATTGGCATAGAGCGGCGTGACTAGACCGAGCCAGTAGCTGGACAGTTTGGGGGTCAACAGCGGCACCTTCAGTGCATAGCGCTTCACGCCGTGTTGGTGCGCATATTCCATCATGATGTCCAGATAGGAGACCTGGTCGGCTCCGCCGATTTCAAAAATGCCGGTTTCGCGGAAATCTTCACGCCCGGCGATCCGCAGATACTCGATGACATCATCAATATAAATGGGCTGGGCTTTTACGCTGACCCATTTTGGGGTAATCATGACGGGCAGGCGGTTGACAAGGGCTTTAATCATTTGGAATGAAAGACTGCCGGCTCCGATAATGATAGAAGCCCTGAATTCAATGGCCGGAATAGATGACGCCCTGAAAATGTGGCCAACTTCCAGTCGGCTACGTATGTGTTTAGACACGGCGTGCTCGTTTCCCAAACCGCCGAGATATACAATTTTTTTAACCCCGGCCTCTTCCGCTGCCCAAACAAAATGTTGTGCTGCCTGCCGGTCTTTGATGTCAAAATCCTTTGCATCCTTCATCGAGTGGATCAGGTAATAGGCCGTATCAATATGCTCCATTGCGGGGGGCAGGGTATCTTTTTTAAGCACGTCGGCGATCACGACATCCAAATGTTCAGCGGAAGACTGAATGCTGTCCGGATTGCGAACCATAGCCCGAATCTGGTGGCCATCCGCCAGCAGTGCCGGAAGCAACTGTGAGCCCACATATCCGTTCGCTCCTGTAAGCAGTATCTTCACAGGTGTGAGCATAGCAAGTGCCGCGGTAAAAGCGAGCCTGTTAAGTGGATGTATTGTTACTGCTGTCGGGGGGGGGGGGATAAACGAACCCCCCATCATCATTTTTTCAATATAGTTTGGACCTTATAGATCGAAATGATTAAGTAAACAGCATGAATGAAACATATACCTATATAGCCGGCGTCATACCGGCCATTATATTGCCGCTCGCCACGTTTATGCAATTACAGAAAATTATACGCAGCAAATCAGTTGAAGGTGTCAGTTTAATGACGTGGGTATTGTTCGGTTTTGCCAATATAGGGCTCTACATTTTTACAGAAAAATACTGGGCCTGGCAGAGTATTGTGGGTTTGCTGGGAACCGCTGTGCTGAATTTTATTATCGTGGGGCTTGTGCTGTTATACCGCAGACGCTCATTTTCCTAGTCATTCGTCGGGCTTAGAACTGGATGGACTCTCAACGCTGTTTCACCAGGACTTTTTGAGCCATCCCCTGTCCGATGACCAGGCGCGTGTCGGCTGATCTAACAACAACTCCGCCACCCTCGCCAGTGCTGTCCTGATGGTGGAGGACTTCAATTTCAAAGCCGACTCTCAGTCCCATGCCGACGATACGCTGCTGGAATTCGCGTCCCCCGCGCATGGCCATGATGACACCCCGCTGGCCGCTCTCCATATTGCTTAAAGGTATAGTATCGGCATTCATTAAAGGATGAGGTCTAGCGGCAACGAACCCGTTACTCAAGAAGAAAAAAAACTAAAATCGCAGGGAATGAAGGCGATAATTTCCGGGACTGCTGCCGGATTCCTGTTTAAACCGTTTAGAAAAATAGTAGGGGTCGTCTATTCCCACTTTTTGTCCGATTTCACCAATGTTGAGAGTGCTTGTTTTCAGGAGAGTGGCGGCGTGTTCCATCTTTTTCTGTAGAATCCACTGTAGCGGTGTTTTGCCGGTATTTTTTTTAAAGAGGCGGATTACCGTTGAAGGGCTCCTGTTACAGACAGCACAGAGATCGGTGAGAGAAAGTGGGCAATGCATATGTTGCTGGCAATACTCCATGAGATTTTGAAGGGTAGTTGGGAAAGTGGCGGCGGCTTCTTTCTGCCGGACGGTCCGCCTCAACTCATACAGTAAAAGCCGAGCCAGCTGTCTGGCTTCATTCTCCCGTTTATTGCGATACTGAAGCCACTTGAGAATATAATCATGCAAAGCACTGAGACCGCCATTTTTTTCAAAGCGGCCGAAATGAATGCCTTCCAGTCCTTCGAGTACAGCATCTTGCCGGCAGGGGCTGTCTGCAAAGGCCTCTTCATGCGAATGAGCTACCTGAAATGCAAGCGGTTCCCTCGCGGAAACGTAATGAGGAATCAGTTGCACTCCGGCAATTAGATACGGGTTTTCCTTATCAGCCTCATAGCGTATGGAATGATTCCACGGCGCCCAGATAAACGTGCCCGGCGTCAGTTCAAACTTCCTCCCGTTCACGTACACAAAACCTTTGCCTGCCAAGCAGCGGTGCAGCCTCCGGCTCTGAACTCGGGGCTGATGCATCCTGTAACCGGGGAGCATTTGGTGCAGACCGCCAAGCATGATGATTGGATTTGGTTTAGTTTCACCCATGTAAGATAATAATATACATATAAATTAAATATATACATGTATAATGACAATATATTACAAATATAAACAATTATGTCTATTGTTTAACAATGCTCAATATGCGACGGTATTAACCAGTGACAGCCTAAATGCGCAGCCTTTAGAGATGCATACAAACAGATGAAGGGGTGAAATGATGAGCAGGCCGAATATTCTATTGATTACAACTGATCAGCAGCGTTTTGACACGATTGCGGCACTGGGAAACCCGTCTATTTTTACACCGCATATGGATTTTATGACTCAAAAAGGCGTAACATTTACCCGGGCCTACAGCGATTGTCCGATTTGTGTACCTGCGCGAAACACCCTGTTGACCGGTCGTCATGGGTACACGAACAACCAGACTGACATGGGGCCGCGTGAGACATTTCCATGCAATGAGCATCCAACTCTGCCGGGCTTGCTTACCGAAAACGGATACCAAACCCGCCTTGTCGGCAAGGCTCACTTCAGCCATTACCGATGGAATTGTGGTTTTGAACACATGGTGCTGACTCATGACTTCTTCCGGTATATGAAAAAGCACTCATGGCTGGGGCGGCCGATGGACCACGGGCTGGGACAGAATGAACTGTCGCCGGGCTTTGCCACTACCGATCCCTCCCACACGCTGACACACTGGACTGTCGATCAGAGTATCGACTTCATGGAAACGCGCGACCCATCGCGGCCGTTTTTCTTGTGGACCAGCATTGCCAAACCGCATCCACCCATGGACCCGGCCAAAGATTTCTGGGATATTTATGACGGCATCACGATGCCCGAGGCGTGGACAGGAGACTGGTCGGCTGATATTGAAAAAATGCCGCAGGCGATGCAGGAAAGCAATTATTATTTGAGTAACGCCCACTTGTACAATCGCGAGCGCCTTCGCAATGTGCGCCGTGCGTACTATGCCTGTATTTCCGAGGTCGACTATAATCTTGGACGCCTGTACGGACGGATGCTGGAAATGGGGTTAACGGAAAACACCTGGATACTTCTCACATCAGATCACGGAGAAATGCTGGGGGATCATCGTTTGGGGGCTAAACATAATTTTCTTGAGAGTTCGTCACATGTACCCATGCTGGTGATCCCCCCCGGTCCGAACTGGGAGGACGAATACGATGAGCGGCGCGGTTCCCGATGCGATGAGCTGGTCAACCATGCCGACATCTTTACCACCCTTCTCCATCTGTCGGGCACCGCGTTGCCTGCGGATACTGACGGCCTTGATCTGTTCGATATATGGCAGGGGAAAGAGGCTCGAGAACGGTTGTTTGGCATGAGCGGTGAGATGCATGCCGTGATAGAGAAGCAGTTTAAATATCATTTTATGTCTGCGGGCGGCGAAGAGCTGTTGTTCAACCTGGAGGAAGACCCGCACGAACAGAAAAACCTGGTTACAGATCCAGCCTTTAAAGATGCATTGGAGCGTATGCGCCAGCTTCTGATAGAGCACCTGCAGGCCTTGGATCATCCTGCGGCTAGGGGCGGGCGTTTACAGAGCGTTCGCGAGCCGAAAGCGCGCGCGCACGCACAGAGCCTAGTCATGCCGGCCATTCTTTCCGGTGAACAGGGAAGCGACGTGTATCATTGATCGGTCCGGCGTTGCTGTTTACAGTCGTTGAATCTGGTTCACAAACTCATTGATCAGTTCATCTGCGCGTTCGGGGTCAAGCGCTTCAGCGAAGATGCGCACGACAGGCTCTGTATTTGATCCTCGGACGAGCACCCATGCATCATCCAGCTCCAGACGGAGGCCGTCGATTGTAATAGGGCGCGCCCGCGCGTGTGTGTTCGTAAGATGGCGAACAAGTTCAACAGCCAGTGCTGCCGTACAGGGAATCTTAACGTTTCTGCTCGTGTAATGCGGAATATGTTCCATAACCTGCTGGAGGCTTTGTCCCCGCACCGCCAGCATTTCCAATAAAAGTGCCATCCCGGTAAAACTGTCCCGGCACGGATGCACTGCGGGGAAAATAATACCACCACTGCTGCCTTCCCCACCGATGACGGCCTTTTCTGCGAGCATTTTTTTCGTCACATTGACATCGCCGACAGGGGTTAGGTACAGGGGGCAGTGATGGCGTTCGGCCACATCGCGAACGGCTTGCGTCGTTTGTACATTTACAACGACAGGACCGGGCCTTCTGGATAGAACATGTTCCACAGCGAGGACGACAGAATACTGCTCTCCAATCGGTTGGCCGTCTGCCCCGACAACGACCAGCCGATCGCCATCAGGATCCAGTGCAAAGCCGATAGCACACTGATGATCGACCACCGCTTTTCCCAGTTGCTGTATATTTTCAGGCAGGGGCTCCGGCTTGCGCTGGAAGCCGGCGTCTGTCTCCTCGTGGATCGCAAACACGTCGCACCCCAAATCCTCCAAAAAAGACTTTGCGTAAAGGGCGCCGGCGCCGTTGCAGCAATCGATGGCCACTCTTATATGGGCCTGACGGATTGGGTCTTTGTCAATCTGTGCATCAATGCGCTGCCGGTGAATATCAAACGCGTTTGCGACCTGTCGCACGTTGCGGTAGTCCTCTTCAGGCACATAGTTACGATCGGGCTGGTTATAAATCATCAGGAGTTCAGAGGCTTCAGCCTGATTGAGGAAAATACCTGATGCGCCAATCAGTTTGAGTGCATTCCATTCGGCCGGATTATGACTGGCGGTTATGGCCCGCCGTTGGCATTATATTCATTCACCATGATTTGAACAGTCGGTGTGGGAACCACACCGACTAACACCGGCTGACACCCAACTGCCAGCAGGCCGGCCACTACCGCCTGTTCAAACATAGGGCCACTGTTTCGCGTGTCGCGACCAATAATCACACGCCCGCCCCCCACATATTCACCAAAGGCCGCCGCAAAACCGCAGACCAGCGACGGCGTCAGCGAATCGCCGACCGTACCCCGAACACCACTGACGCTTATTTTCAGATTGACCCTCGTCACTATACTGCCAGCCTTTCGAGCAGGCCTCGCACCTGCAATGCCATATCTTCCGCTTTTTCCCGGGAATTCCATTCCACAATCATCCGCACAATGGGTTCGGTCATGGAGGCCCTCAGGTGGACCCACCCGTCCCTCCAATCAAACCGCAAGCCGTCCTCTTCCGTAACCTCCGCTCCTGAAAAGTGATCGCGCAGACCATGTATCATTGTAAAAGCGTGAGATGAAGAGGTCCGGATGGAACGTTTTACGATATGGTGCCGGGGCAGCGCTTCTGCCAAAGCGGCCGAAGAGGTTTTTCTCCGAGCCATGGCCTCGAGGATGATGCCCATGACCATGAAATTGTCATAGCCCGGTATATGGTTTCCAAAGGCCGCCGACCCGCTTCCGTCCCCGGCCAGTTCGGCATTAAGCTCCAGCATTCGATCAATAATAAACGCTTCTCCAACCCTGGTTTTATAGAGGTGAGCCCCGTGTCTTGCGACCACTTCATCGAGCGTTCTGGTAGTACACCCGTTCGTAATCACCTTATGTCCGGGAATCAGGATCTGGTCCGCTACCATAGGCGCCGTATACTCTTCAGAAAGCGTTTCTCCACTGCTGGTGACGATAGACGTTCTGCTCATGTCGGAATTAAAGACGAACCCAATGTCGGCGTTCAGTGGCTGCAAGACGGAGCGCACTTGGAGGGCGCTTCGGGGGCGCGGTTCCGGGTCGTGGGGTAAAATGCCGGAAGGGTCTCTGTTAATGGCAATCATGCGAATACCCAGACGCTCGGCCAGCCGTTCACCTACCTGCGCTCCCGCGCCGTTGCAAAAGTCTGCGATAACAGTAAATCCGGCGGCGGCAATTGCATCCATATCCAGTTTTTCACAGAGTGCGTCGAGGTACTCATGGCGGGCCTGTTCGGGAGCGGGCTGCTCAGAGCCGACGCCCTGCCATGACTGGAGACTAAAGCGCCCGCTGTGATAAATATCGAGCAACTCCTGCAACAGTACGTTTGTAAAAAAGGCCCCCCTTCCGGTCAGCGGTGTCAGGGCATTCCAGCCCTTGGGGTGATGTCCGGCACTGATCAGCAGGCCCGCCGCCGCCTGCAGCTTAGGCACGAGATAATGCATTTCAGGTGCTGAAATAATATCGGCATTGATAACCGTGCAGCCGCAGCTCATCAGGGCCGCGGTCGCCGCCGCATGCAACATAGGCGAAGAGATACGCGTATCTCTTCCTATCACAACGGCTTTCCCGTCAATATAAGTGCCCAGAGCCGAGGCAAAATTCATAGCCAGCTGAGGCGTTAACGCTGTCGCAACTGCTCCCCTCAAACCGGCCGTTCCTATGCGCAATGAATCCATCATAAAGAAAAAACCCGTTCAGTCTGCTTTCAATAAACACTACATGCTTCATGTAATGTATGGCATTGAGAGAAAAATGGAAAATGATGTTTAACACTGAATTGGTCAGAGTAGACGCAGAAAGAGCAGTGCGGCAAACCAACCCTGACCCCAACAGCCGGTACGTTGATATGGAAAATGAAGAGAGCCACACGAGGCTGGATCTGTAATGGCATACACTTCCCGCTACGGACGCCTTGGTTATTATTGATAAAGCTCAACGTCTGCCTCAAGCACCGGATTCAACTGCAGGCGCGTTGATCGCGCTTTAAAAATGATGGAGATGGGCTGGCCCTTTTGAACAGACAGGAGGCGTGCACGGAGACCGGATTGGTACCAGGTGCGAATATAGTATTCACCGCTGCTGGCTTCTGCCGGGTCGTGAATCAGAATGTCGCTTTCATTATCTTCTCCAAATCGAACCCAACTCTCGGGCAACCCCGCTGCATTATCTTCAAAATCACCATTGGCTAACACTGCGCCCGTCACTCTGATGTCATCATATTCAACCCAGCGGGGCTCAAAATACGAATCACCTTTGATCCTGACCCCGTGCAGGTAGATATCGACGGGTTTTGATATGTCCGGTGTAAAAGAAATGGATTGTTCTGTCCATTCTTCCCCCGCTTTGGCCAGTAAGGCCTTACGAAAATGAGAGGCTTCCAGCCGTTGCGGCATATTCCAGTTGTGGTAAACCGGGTCAATTCTCCAGAATACAGCCTTGTACGGTATCTGAATATTGTTGAGTCCGATCCGATAATTGGGGAAAAAGGCGTTCACGCCAATGCGTACGTTAAACAGTTTTTCCACGCTTTCCACTTTAGACCAGAACGTTAACTCAACCGGTCGATCCGACTTCAGATCTGTTATATACTGGTTGAAAGAGGATGCAGTAGGTGTTCGCACAAAGTGCTTGCCCTCGGCTGCGCGCAGAGAATCGCGTTCCAGAACAGCCCTTGGACCCTGCCAGCTTTTTCTACGCTGCCAATAATTGGGCTCTCTCAGCCGGACATCTTCAAAGCCCCCGTTTTTAAGTGTCGCGCCTTTAATAGTGATATCATCGTACCAGGCCACTACGGGCCATGTACCGTCTACTCCATATCCCGCCCCCGAATAACGCTGAGCTGAAGCAGCCGACAGGGATATTTGGACTCTTCCATTCGTGGAGGGCATAAACGATGTCTTAAAACGGCGCCATTTATCAGGCGTTTTTAGAATATGGGCGACGTAGTAATCATGCTCCGGTTTTCCTCTCAGGTAATGTGGGTTCCACCAGACAGACAATGCGGGTGTTTCGACGGGTTCAATTTTAACGCTCCCCTCGCCTTGATGGTAGCCATCGAAATCGAGGCGGGCTCCCAAGTGGGCTGTGACCCGCCCCATCATGGGATTTCGCTCTTTTTCGGCCTCGTCGTTCTCGATCAGGATTTTCGGATTGTCGGTTAAGGTGGGCCGGCGCGAGGTCAGGCTATCCTTTTTCAGGGTGCCCAAGTACGTTTGGACGGCCTGCCATTTGGGGGCATTCGTCCATAGCTGCTGCATGTGTTCTAGCAGGCCCCAGTTACCATACTCTGAGGCCTGCTGCACGAAGTAGGGGTGTATCCAAGCCCCGCCGCCAGCCTCGATCCAGCGCTGTATGTGCCGCGTATAGATGTCCTGCATAAGCGGGTGGCGGTTGGCCTCATTCATAATGGCCCCAACACGGTGGTACGTGTCGCGGTCTTCTATCCGGCTGTCCGCAAAGAGCCCCTGGGTCAGGTAGAAGCACACGGGTTCCATACCGCGCCTTCGGACTTCCCCGATTAATCTCTGATCGGCTTCGGGAAGAGGACTCTCCAAAGATGCCAGCAGACTGGTGACAACGCCTTCGGATCCCAGCTCCAGAACCTTTTCCGCATGCTCCGGCAATGGATACGGATCGCCGATCAAATGGGTGAAGGCATAAACATCCGCATGTTTCCAGGCACCCAGCCAACGGTAATCATGATATCCATCCACCTTCGCCAGTACACAGTGCAGGCGGTCAGCATGATCCCACACATCTTTCCATAGTTGAAATACCTCGAGTGAGCGCTGTGCATAGTAACGGGCACCGGCTTCTTTTGGGTTATCCGTCTTGCTCAAGTTCAGGGCGATGCCCATTTTCCGGCAATGACGGGACGGGGGCGTCATCCAGAAACCGGCATCGTGCGTATATTCAATGTATACGTCCAGATCTTCATTCAGATGATTCTTTACGAGTCGTGCGAAGTTACGGACATAATCATCGTCGGCTTTGTGGGGAATATTAAACCAGGCATCGACTCCCAGTGTATTGCAGAGATTCAAGGCATACTCAATAGCCATTCCGTTGGGGGCGCCCTGCGTTTGATCGGTGGGCACAGCCCGGTCGCCCCAGCGTTCATTGTCATTGTTCACGGTTTGCAGTAAATGCGAAAAGCGAATGATGCGAAAACCTTGCAGCAGGGATAAAAAACGCGGATGAAAGGGCTCTTCGACAAAGCGGTCGGCATGCTCTTTGTGCACGAGCGTAATGTTGCGGATATAGTTTTCGGGATTTGTGAACAGCAGCGTTATTCTTATACCCTCATCACCTGGAGCCACATCAAGCTCTATTCTTCCCGCGGACTGTGTTACGACCCGCGCATCGCCGGAAAAGAGCAAATCTCCTTCGCCTTCATAGCGGCAGAGGTATTTGCCGCCGGGATAACGGCCGTCAATTTTGTGAAAGATGTATGTGTAGGCTGTCTGCCCCTCACGCAACTCACGGACCCAGCCGCGGGCATCGAGGAGCAGTACATCGTCTTTAGTTCCCGGCTTCCACGGTGCAGAATGCCTGAAGACATTTTTAAAGACCCACTGGTTCTTCCAGAAATTAATACCGTCCGGCTCGATACCCGCAGGAGGAACGGCCGCACACAACCATTGTCGGCAGACCACAAACAATATTATTAGCCACAGCTTTCTCATACCGGCAGATGATAGGATACAGAGCTTTTTATACCGAGTGCTGCCGCAAAATAGTGTTAGTTTATGTGAAGAACCCCCGCCGGCAGTATTCGGCATAAAATAATGTTGGACGTGGCCCCTTCGCGTTTAATTTCCTTCTATGGAATTTATACGCAGGTGTGTTGGTCCGGGCAAGGATAAGTTTTCAGTTATAAAGGCTGATTTTTGGGCAATGCGTGTTGATCGAATGCCTTTGAGTGTGTTGACGGAGTGCAGAGCAAATCGTTTGTACGCACAGACTATAGCCTGGGTTGATCATGGTGGTTTGAGTTCCTCCGGTAGGACGGGCCCGCGGCTTCGCAGATCGGTTCTGTGTGCGGACGCCGGGGACGGCGTCCCAATAAATGAAAGAGTGCAAGATTCTTTGGTTGACCTCTTTTTCAGGTAATTGGTGGTGTCAAAGCGCTGGGTGAAAAGCGGTGATTTGAATCACCGCACTCCATATTTGTTTGGTGTGCGGCAATCTGAATTGCCGCTTTGGGGGGAGCGGAGCGACGGGGCACAGTATCTCAATGTGATAAATGACCCACGGATGGCAGGGCCGACCCATTGACGAGCTGACCCATTGATTAAAATTAATACTGCATACATCACAGGCTGACCCCTTTTCTGTTTATCGATTATCGAGACGTGACTCCTATTATATGCCGAGTGCTGCCGCAAAATAATGTTAGTTTATGCGAAGAACCCCGCCGGCAGTATTCGGCATAAAATGATGTTGGACGTGGCCTTTTCGCGTTTAATTTCTTTCTATAAAATTTATACTCAGGTGTGTTGGTCCGGGCAAGAATAATGTTTCAGTTATAAAGGATGATTTTTGGGCAATGCGTGTTGATCGAATGCATTTGAGTGTGTTGACGGAGTGCATTAAGTCTGTAATTTTTAAGTTGTTTTGACTGTTGGACAGACCGGTGCGATCACGGAACGTATGACGGAAAAGCATTTCATTTTTTGACAGGTTTGAATCACGTCGGCTTGAAAGCGCTGGGTGAAAAGCGGTGATTTTAATCACCGCACTCCATATTTGTTTGGAGTGCGGCAATCTGAATTGCCGCTTTGGGGGCGCGGAGCGACGGAGAAAATGGAAAAAGGAGTGACCTCTTTTCCACTTTGCAGCAGCTACCGGAGGTTACATTAGCAGATTTTCAGGTAGAGGTTGATCGATGTTCTTTTCTGCGAAGCGATCACGTTCAACTATTGTTCTATGTAAAAAGATAGCTGTCTTGAAGTCATCAACAGGATGCGAAAAAAAACAGATACCGTAGGCCCTTTCAGGACACAGCAGACAGAAATGGTAACAAGGAATATACGGAATTCGCTCAATAATCCGGGTAGCTATTGTTTGTACTTTATCTGATAATGTATTATGTTCGCCGACATAAAGCCTCCAGGGCATAACGTAAACAAGCAGGAGACGGTTATGAAAAGATACGGTTTAGTCGTCATTACAGCTCTGATAGTTTCAGCTATTCACATTCAGGCCGAAACCCTGTTTCAACCCGATATGTCGACGTGGTACGCATTTGAACCCAGAGGCCTGACTGACGACTTCGCACTTGGTCTAAAGACATGGAATCGGGAGCGCGCCGGTGCCAAAGGCCGTATACGCATGGCGGATGACCGCCTAATTGTAGACGGCGAACCGATCAAACTGTGGGGATTGAACAATGAATATGCCGACTGCATGCCACCCAAAAAAGTGGCGGATTTTCGGGCGGCCTTCTATGCCCGCCAGGGCTTTAACAGCCTTCGCCAGCACAAGTTCAATGACACCTACGGATGGGGCGGGTACGGGTCGGTCAAAAGTGTGGTGGAGTTTGATAAGGAGCGGCTGGATCGCTTTGACTACTTCAATGCCAGGCTGATGGAGCATGGTCTCTACCTGGATCTCTCCTCCAACTTTGGTGTCAAGTACGGCCCGGCGGATGCTCATCGTTTCGAGGCGCATGAAGATTTTGCAAAAGGTGATGAACCCTTCAAAAGCAATCATCGGATTGCCACTGGACACGGTGCCATCTTTCTCAGCCCCGGACTGCAGGAACTGCACATTGAGCAACTGACGAATCTCTTGCGGCATAAAAACCCCTACACGGGCAAAACCTATGCAGAAGATCCCGGCGTGGCTTTTGTGGAGATTTTCAACGAAGACGCCGTACTCTTTTACAGCACGAGTGGACAGCTGCAGAAATCACCCATCATGCGACGCTATGCCGCTAAACGATTTGCCGCATGGCTGAAAAATAAATACGTGTCCGAGCAGAAGTGGCGTGCGGTCTGGGGTGCTGGCAACATTATAGCCTCAGTCGACCCGGAAGAAGTTTCGAACAAGCACCTGCACAGTTTTATTGCGCCGGATACGTTGAAGGGGGAGCTTCCTCCTGAATCGTTTGCCAACGGGATCGTCCCCTGGGGGCATCCTTGGTTCTGGGATACGACGACCAAAAGACATGACGATGCTGGCCTGAATGCACTGCGGCAACGGCTTCTTGACACCATGGAATTCCTGATATCACTGCAGGACGAATTTTATAAAAAGGCGGTGGCCGCCATCCGGGCAACCGGTTATACCGGCGAAATCATTGGCTCCAACTGGCAGGCCGGCAGCATGACGGGTCACTTCTGGAATCTCTACTCAGACAGCAAAGTAGGTCTTATCGACCGGCATAATTATTATGGCGGCGGCTGGGGCGGCCTCAGGCTGAAAGACGGTTTAAAGGGCGTCAACCAGATCAGTCAACTCGACTATCCGGGATCAGAGCTTTTATCCAGCGGTCTGCAGCAGGTGGGTGACCGGCCCTTTATGTTTTCGGAATGGAATGTAGTGCAGCCGACGGAGTGGTATGCCGAGGGGCCCGCTATTATCGGGTCGTACGGGATGGGTCTGCAGGGCTGGGACGCCTCTTATATCTTTGCATCCTACCAAGACGCGGGCTTTGCCCCCAACCTGGACGATGTGAAAAAATTCAGTATTGATACCCCGCCCATTATGGGTGTTATGCCGGCAGTTTCCCGCATGGTTCGTCGCGGGGATATACAGGAGAGCGAGCGCCTTGCCATTCGGCATGTTTCGCTCGAAAATCTGCGTACCGGAAACTTTGATTTTCAGGACTTCATGAAGCAGAATCACGACTTAAAATCTTTGGATGGGGACATAATTCCCAAAGAAACACTGGCGGCCGCGCGGACGGTGATCGCCTTCAACAGCGACGGAAAGACGGAGCCGTATGATTTTGGAAATCGTGCTGAAGCGGACGGGATTTCGGCCTCTTCGGGGCAGCTCTTCTGGTCTGAAACGGAAGGTGATCACAATGACTACTTCACCGTAAATACCCTTGGAACAAAGGCGTTTATCGGCTTCGCAGAAAAGGGGGATACAGCCGAACTCGGAGAGGTGTCCATTGTACCCGAACCCGGCTTTTTAACGATGTACCTGACGGCCGCCGCACCCGACAAAACTCTGCAAAATGATGCTGCCGCCATCATGGCCGCCATGGGCCGCGCCCGCAATACAGGAATGGATTTCAGTGCGGATGGGAAAATACTGAACAAAGTGGGCAGGGGACCTATTCTGTTGGAGCCGGTCAGAGCCGCTGTACACTTTGGGCGCAGACCGGTAAAAACGGTTTATCTGCTGGATCACGATGGCCGAGAGACCGGTAAAACGCTGCCGGTGGTTGAAAACACCGTTCAGATCGACACTGGCCGCGACCGCACACCCTACTATCGAGTTATTTACGGTAAATAGAAGGAGCCGCAGAAGCGGGCAACACCGGTGGCCGGCACGGACGATCGCTATCAAAAGATGTTCCTGAATCTGATGCTCTCCATTCCCTTTCCGGGTGCGCTGTCTTATATTTTGGGGTCTATCGTAGAATCTGTGGGTCAAGAGATGCGCCTGTGCCCTTGATCGTGCAAGGGAGAT
>CAYXEW010000012.1:0-41304 GCA_964464115.1 uncultured Verrucomicrobiota bacterium | reverse complement strand
TGTCTCAAATCATATCAAAATTTACCGTTGACTTCTTCCTGGTACTCTGACCCCCATATGCTTGGCAATCTCGTCCAGCGACACCCACGGTTCATTCTTCATGAGTGAGTCCTTAACATATCCGCTACATGTGGCAAAACGGAGGTGAATATGGCACGAAACAGCAGAGAAAATCAAGGCTTGAATTTCGCTTGAAGGTCGCGACCGAGACGCTCGGCGAACAGCATTACCCCAGCCAGGTTTAGCCTTCCGTCGTGGTCGGCGAGGTTCATGTTCTGCAGGCGGCGAGAACTTCGCAGTAACTCCGGAAAGTCAGCTTTTTCAGCTTCAATCATGTGATCGCGTAAATTCGGAGTTTTCAGGGCTCAATAAAAGGGGAAAGATTCACTTTGCAGAGGTTCTTTTCTCCTGTTATTCTTCATCCATCTAATTACAAATATGACGGAGAAGCCTCCAACATTTTAGGAATGAACGGTCTCGGTGGAGAGTTGAATGGCTTCATTCACTTCAGTGCAGAGTAGAAAGAAAACAAATCTGTTCGATTTGCGACAGGCTGGGGCAGGCGTTAAATCCTGAGGATGTAAAATGTTGAAAATCGGTGTTTTAGGTTCAGGAAAAGGCAGTAATTTTCAGTCTATTGTAAACGCTGTACAATCCGGTAAACTGGATGCGGAAGTTGTTTGTGTTCTGTCAGATCATGAAGATGCCTATATACTGGAGCGTGCGCGAAATGAGGGGTACCCGGCTCATTATATTGATTGCGCCCCTTTAAAAACCAAGCTGGAGGGTGCGGGTGCAGTAGCGGCCCTTCAGTTGCTACATCGGTATGGAGCTGATTGTGTAGTGTTGGCCGGATTTATGCGCATCGTCAAAGAGGAGTTTCTTCGGGAGTATCAGCGACGTATTATCAACATACATCCCTCGCTGCTGCCGGCTTTTCCAGGCCTGGATAGCTGGAAACAGGCTCTCGAATATGGGGCCAAAGTGACGGGGTGCACAGTGCATTTTGTGGATGAAGGTATGGACACCGGGCCCATTATATTGCAGCGATGCGTTCCCGTTTACGACAACGATACGCCCGAAGTGCTGCATGCCCGCATTCAGGAGCAGGAGCACATCGCTTATCCCGAGGCCCTTCAACGTCTTGCTGAAGGAAAAATTCATTTTGATGGCCGCCGGGTTCTATTTCAGTAAGAGGTGACAGATGGAAATGACACAACGACTCTATGAAGCCGCTCGAGCGGTCCGTGATCACGCCCATGCGCCTTATTCACGTTTTAAGGTGGGGGCGGCCTTACACTGTGAGGGACAACCCGACCCGATTACCGGATGCAATGTGGAAAATGCAAGCTATGGCGGTACGGTGTGTGCCGAGCGAACGGCTCTGTTTAAAATGGTTTCTGATCTCGGCAATTCGAGCAAACCGTTATCCATCGTAATCGTGACCGATAGCACCCCTCCTGCTCCGCCCTGCGCACTGTGCCTGCAGGTGATGGCTGAATTCTGTGATCCGGACTTTCAGGTGCACCTAGCCGACTTGGAGGGTATTAAGGAAACGTATCGATTCGATGAACTCCTTCCAAAACCTTTCAAGTTCGACGTATAGAAGTATTTACCGTTATTCCATTTTTGTGAACCCGTTGGTTTAGCCTGGATTATGCACGCGTTCAAAATGCTGTATACCGCATGATTCTTCAATGGACCTGTCCTTTAACCGTCACTATTTTTCAGCATCCACGAAATTCTACAAAGAGCCAAAATTTATCAGGAAAATAAGAAAATAACGGATAGTAGTACAAAAGCCGATCTTTTGTGATGAGGCGGTTATTTTTGTCTACGTCGTTTTTCAGACTCTCGGCATGGTCACTTCTTCGGCCTGGTTTTGATATTTGCCTTTTCGCTTTGAATAGGACATTTGACAGGGCTCACCTTCGAAGAAAATGAGCTGGACAATGCCTTCATTGGCGTAAATGCGACAGTCTGCATGCGATGAATTGGATATTTCCAATGTCAAATGGCCCTTCCATCCCGCTTCGGCCGGGGTCAGGTTTGCAATACATCCAGTTCGCGCGTACGTGCTCTTGCCGATGCAAAGTACACTGATATGCTCGGGTACTTCGATGTATTCAACGGCAACACCGAGCGCATAGGATTGCGCGGGGAGTAGGAAGTACTGACCGTTTTCATCGGTGAGGAGCTCTTCTTTTTCGAGGTTCTGCGGATTAAAGTTTTTGGGGTCGACAATAGTTCCGGGGATGTGTCTGAAAATACGGAAATCTTTTGGTGAAAGGCGAATATCGTATCCGTAGCTGCTAAGGCCATAGGAGACGACGCGCCGCTCCTCAATGTGGCTGACCAATTCTTCTTCAAAAGGCTTGATCATACCCTGCCGAGCCATCTCCAAAATCCATTTATCATTCTTGATCATCTTTGTGTTTCCGTTTGGTGTCGTCGCTGGTTCAGTGTGACAACATCTAATGTTTACCGGAGGCGGGTCAACCGAAAGTGCATTAGAAATCCGTGAGGCCGCCCGCATGTGCGGGCTTTCGTATACGGATTCTGATTACCTTTGCAACGCTGGCTCCTGCAGCAATTTTTCGAGGCGCCGGTCTATAATGAGGTCCTTCTCTTTTTCCCTTTTATGGAGGACTTTTTTAATGCGATCTAATTCCTTTTGAATGCGCTCTACATTTTCGCGTCGGGCTTTCTGTCTGATGTGGAAACGTTTTTCCAGTTCAGCGCGCAGGGCTTTTTTTATGGCGGGTTGCTGATGTAGCTCGGCTTCGTTATGCTGCAACACCAGTTCGTCCAGTTCTTTTCTGTGCCTTTTCCAGGTCGGGTCTTCCGCAGGGTTACCGTCGGCGCGGTCGGGCCGGTGAGTTTTTGATTCATGCGGCAACCATTTTTCAGGATGCAGATTCCTGTCACGCCGTTGTTCCCTCAGCCTCCGCCTTAATTCACGGTGAAAGGCCTCGGGTTCGCGTTCCATCAGGTCTTTGAGATAGGCATAATCCTGAGGGTTCTTGCGTTCGAGTAGGTCGAGGTATTTTTCCACAAAGGGTCCGCGGGTGAATGCGGGCGAATTTCCATGTGGCGGAAAAACTGCATCTGGCGAAGGCCCCTGTGCCAGGCCGTCTGCAGCCATGATAAAACAAAAGAGCAATAACAGGAACATTTTCATATTTCCACTCCTCTCAACAGCAGTAACTCCCGGGCCAACGCTTCAGTATCCTCTTCCTCTTCCTTTTCGCCATTGCCATTGTCGCTGTATTCGGTGCTGAGCGACTGTAGATCATTTTCAAGGGCCTGCAGGTTCTCTTCCAGCCCCACATCCCAGGCCAGTACGAGCGTTTCCTGCGTCGAACCCTCATGCTGTGCATAGCGTGAAACGGGATCTGAGCTGAGCCATAGCCACGAAACGGACAGCACTATGAGCAATCCGGCTGCAACGGCCAGTCGCGGCCATGTCCACAGAGGCATTAGCTGATCATCGCCATTAGGCACATGTCGCCTCGCCTCTGCGCGAATGGTTTGCATTATTGCCGTCGGAGGGGAGTCCGGTGGGGGATATGCTTTCAGCGCACTTTTTGTCGCCTGTTCGACAGCGGCAAAGCGGCGGCATGATTCACACTGCTTCAGATGCCGCCTGATGGAGCTCATCTGTCTTGGAGTTGCTTCGCCGGAAGAGGCCAGCAGCAGCCATTTTTCAATATGCGTGCACTTCATAATCCTTGCTCCTGTTGAAACGGCAGTTCCTCGCGCAGTTTGTTGAGGGCATACTGCATTCGCGCCAGTGCAGTATTGATGGAAACGCGCTGAATACGCGCAATTTCTTTGAACGATAGATCGCTGTCCATACGCAGCAGGACTACTTCGCGCTGTTCGGCCGGCAGTTTTTCGATGGCTTTTTTCAGGTGCATGATGTCATCGGAGGACGCCGCTGCGTCTGACGGGGACGGGCGGTCATCGACCAATCGTTCTTCCCTGTCTTCATCGCCTTCATTTTCCCTGTGCAAATCCAGTCTATGTTTTGATTTTCGGGCGCGATCGATCATCAGGTTATGGGCAATTCTAAATATCCATGAAAGAAAGCTCCCGGAGCGAAACCGGTGGATATGGCGTATAGCGCGGAACCAGACTTCCTGAAAAATTTCATCAGCGTCCTGATCTGAAGGTCTCATTTTCCAGATGAAAGCATAGAGCGGTCGGCGATATTCCTCCACCAGCGTGTTCATAGCTTCAACACTGCCCTTCCTATATGCATCTATCAGCGCTCCCGGATCCAATTCCATTGCCGTTTACTCGCCTCGTTTTATTGCATGACGTACCGGACAGTTATTTATTGTAAAGAAAAGCTGTTTTTTTCAATGACCATTCAAAAAAGCGGCTCAGGCCGGCTGTGATAGCCAGCATTTCTTTGCTGAACACGCCATACAGTTCTGCGGGCGTCACATCGGTTACCAGCATGATCCAAATGAGTAGCCCGCCCAGATTGCAGGCCCATATAGCCGCATATGAAAACAAGCGGCCGTACTCCCGAATATCCGGCTGATGTGTACGCAGCATTTCAATCGTAAAGGTAATATGAAAAGACCATGTAAAACCGACCAAGCCCATCCAAAGCGGTTCGTAGGGGCTCTGCTGTGTGAAGAGTGAAAATGCCAGATAAGCTGTCAGTACCACAAAGGTATAGAGAGGAAAAAAATAGGGTGCCAACGTGATAAAAACATTGCTTTTGGAAAGTTCCACACTCCCGCCCTCTTTCGATATGTTCATGCGCGAGACGGTGCCGCCCATCAGAAGAGCCCACAGTGCGTGAGTCATTTCATGCCCGGCCACATAGATGCCGGTTGGTTTTCTGAACAGAGAAAAAAGGAGAAGCCACAGAAAGAACCCCGCCAGCAGTCCCCATGTGGAAGGTCCCACCGCGTGGAGTGAATCGGGCTGCAACCGCAGCAAAAGGCGGAATAGCGAAGTGCCGAGCGCGACACAGGCCGGCAACAATATACATCCCGCTAAAAAGAAAAAGACCCGTTTCATCTGTTTTTACACAATTCCGTTTGACTTTACCTGTTTTCTCATTAGTATTACACCACTTTTATTACAGGAATGAATGGAATCAGGGTCGCAAAAGGCGGCCCGGGTATGAGTTAGGGGAGCAATATGCCGAATCTGAAAAGTGCTAAAAAGAGACTGCGTCAGTCGGAGAAAGCCCGGCAGCACAATTTGTCTGCCAAAACGCAGATCAAAAGCTTGAGAAAGAGTTTTATGGAAGCGGTGGTTGCGGAGGATTCCGGCAAGGCCGATGAAGCCTTCCGTAAATACTGCTCAGTGCTGGATAAGGGCGTTAAGAAAAATGTGATCAAGAAGAATACGTCTATTCGCAGGAAAGCCCGCGCCGCCGATAAATTGCGCGCACGCGCATAGATGTGCCGATTCATCTGTGGGTAAACGCTCCGTCAGAAGGCGGGGCGTTTTTTTATCTTTTGTTCAGCCCGGTCAAATATTGTTTTCAGCATTACAATCCGGGTACGGGCAGCCTCAAGACCTGAAGAATCTCCTGAATTGCGACAGGCGGGCAGTTTCCAATTATGAGCCTGTTTAGAATGTACACATTATATAAAATGATTTTTATGACATGCATTCTTGCTTTTATCGAAGAGGACATTATTATTATAGTACATTGATAATATACTAATGTTGATAGAACGAACCGAATTATGCTGCGGTTGCAGCACGTGATGAAAAGGAAGAGCGTTTTGAAAAATCCCAACATTGAACAGCCCGAATTTCTGTCCATTCCCGCTGCGGCAAAACTCTGCGGTGTTTCCCGCAATACGATGTATTCGTGGGTTCGTCAGGAGAAGCTAAAAGCCTACAAGACACCGGGCCGTACAAATTTAATCAGACCCTCTGATCTCGTGCATTTTATGCAGAAAAGCGGCATGTTTGTTCCGCCGGGGTTGACAGACCTGGCTCGCAGAGATGCAGGTCTCGGGGGGGATTCGGATCTTAAACAGGATGAGGTTCAGAACACGGCGATTTTAATTGTGGACGATGAACCGATTATACGCAGCGTGATGGTAAAGGCCCTCGACGGTCTATGCCCTATATACCAAGCAGAGACGGGTTATGAAGCCCTACACCTTTTGACGATGCGCAAAGATATCGGCGTTATTTTACTGGATGTCGTTATGCCCGGGCAGGCTGGATATGAGACCTTTGATGAGATTAAGAAGCTGAAGAGGGATATTGATGTTTTTATGGTGACGGGTTTCGCCAATGATATACCCGATCAGGTCAAAGATGATCCGCAAATAAAAGCCATCTTACATAAACCTGTTAAAATTGAAGTACTGCGCGAGCGCGTGGCTGCATCTGTAAAAGATCGCCAATAGCATGCATTTTACTGCTGATCTTCCGCAAACTTGAAGATCATCTCGCCGGGTTTTGCCATGCCCATCTCGTGGGCCATGTTTTCCACAAAGCGGGCGTCGTTGCTGAACTGTTCCTGTTTGTACCGAAGAAGCTGAATCATTTCCCGCTTTAAACGGACATCTTCTTCCAGTTCTATTTTCTTTTTCTGCAGTTCATGGTGCTGTTGCCAGCGCGGTCGAAAAAGCAGGAGCAGTCCCACTGCGATCAGCACGACAAAAATGCCGCGCGCAATTTTATATACTAGATCCCAAATCTCCATACTTTTTCAGGCCGGTTTCGTCAGTACTCTCGTCACAAGCACCATGTTACCGATAATAACCGAATTGTAAATAGCTAAAAAGACTTCCAAAGATTGGAATATGTGGAATAATCGTTTTCCATATATTGGAATAGCAGATATGAGGATAGACGTGAACTACATTGAAGCAGCTCGCGAGGTTTTACAGATTGAACAGGATGCCCTGGGTTTGATAAAAGACCGCCTGGACGGCGGGTTTGAGCGGGGAGTCGAGTTGATGCTGGAGACGCTTGAGTCCGGCGGCAAAATTGTCATTACCGGCATGGGTAAGAGTTTTCACGTGGGGCAGAAAGTGGCGGCAACGCTGACGAGCACCGGGTCGCCGGCCTCGGTTATGCATCCTTCAGAGGCTATGCATGGCGATTTTGGAATTCTCCAGCAACATGACATCCTGCTCGTATTGAGTTACAGTGGGGCCTCGGATGAGCTGATTGCCCTCATTCCCATGGTCAAACGGCTGGATGTGCGTGTCATCACGGTGACCGGCGTGACCGACAGTCCGCTGGCCGTTGTCAGTGATGCAGTGATTCCAATAACAGTGGAGCGTGAAGCCTGCCCGTTTAACATGGCCCCCACGAGCAGTACTACGGCGACTATGGCCATGGGAGATGCGATCGCCATGGTTTTGCTGAAAGCCAGGGGTTTTGACATGGACGATTATGCCCGGCTGCATCCCGGTGGAGCCATTGGGCGCACGCTGTTGCTGCATGTAGAAGATATTATGAGAAAGGAAGACCGCGTTGCCAGTGTGTCTGAGGAGGCGGTAGTCAAGGATGCGGTGCTGGCCATGACGCGCGCGCGTGCGGGCTCGGTGGCGGTCGTCGATCAGGATAACCGGGTCAAGGGCATTTTTACAGATGGAGATTTTCGCCGGCATTTTGATGATTTGGCCAATCTTGCAGAAAAGAGTATTCAAGCCGTGATGACGGCCGACCCCGTAACGGTGCGGAGCGATGCGCTGGCCGTCGACGTCCTCAGTATTTTTGAAACACACCAAATCGACGATCTGCTCGTAGTCGATTCAGAGGGCCGCTTGAGTGGCCTCGTTGACATTCAGGATCTGCCTAAGCTGAAAATTCTTTAAGCATTACTGCCGTTATCGCCACTGGTCATTTCTTCGGCAAAGAGGCAGGCCGTCCAATGCCCGGGCTCAATTTCTCTAAGTTCGGGTCTGTCCATTTCGCACCGTTCGCGTGCCCGGTGACAGCGCGTATGAAAAGGACACCCGGGTATCTGTTTTGCCGGTGAAGGTATATCTCCCTTTACGATGATGCGCTGCCTGGATGATGATGGTGTTTGCTCTGTCTGCAACGTTGGCACAGCAGAAAGCAGCGCTTCAGTATAAGGATGCAGGGGGCCGTTATAGAGCTCTTGAGCCGGCCCGTGTTCGACGATTTTTCCGAGGTACATCACGTATATACGGGTACACATATAGCGCACGACGGCCAGATCATGTGCGATGAAGAGGTAGGATAGGCGGTGCTCTTCCTGCAATTCCTTCAAAAGGTTCAGTATCTGTACCTGGACGCTGACGTCCAGTGCAGAAACGGGCTCGTCCGCAATGATGAAACGCGGTTGCAGGGCGAGTGCGCGTGCAATGCCAATGCGTTGCCGCTGACCTCCACTGAATTCATGGGGAAATCGTGTCATGAAGCGCTCATCCAGACCGACCGAGTCGAGCAGTTCAGCGACCTTACCACGTCGCTCCTTCGGCATGCCGATGTGGTGCACTTTGAGGACTTCTTCAATGGCTTTTCCCACGGGTATCCTCGGGTTAAGCGAGCTGTAAGGATCCTGAAAAACCATTTGCGCCTGTTCTCTAAAGTGGCGCAGTTTTTCACCTTCAAATTCTTCTATATGTTTACCCCTGAAGAACAGGCGACCGCCCTGTATTTCCTCGAGTCTGAGGACGGCCCGACCCAGCGTCGATTTGCCGCAACCGCTTTCGCCGACCAGGCCCACGCATTCCCCGTAGCCGACCGAAAGGTCTACGCCGTCCACGGCGCGTATGCGGTCGTATGAAACGCGGAGTTGTTCTATTTTCAGGATATCTTTCTGATCATTCATAAGTGTGCCGTTACGCGGTATTCAAAGGGTAGTAACATCGGTATTCGTGTTGATCTTCATCTGCCTCCAGAGTGGGCTCATGTTGTACACAGTCACCTTGTCGATAAGGACAGCGTGGGTGAAATTTGCAGCCCGTCGGCATATCGGACAGATGCGGCACAGAGCCGGGAATGCCATCCAGGCGTTCCGTCGCCCGGTCCAGCCGCGGTATGGCCCTGATCAATCCGGCCGTGTAAGGGTGATGCGGTGCGGATAGAACGTTGCGGGCCGGTCCCGATTCGACAATGCGCCCGGCATACATGACATAAATACGATGGGCGAGCTCCGAAACGAGACCGAGATTATGGGTGATCAGCAGGACGGACATACTCATTTCGCGCTGTAAATCTTTAAGCAATTCCAGTATTTGCGCCTGTATGGTAACGTCCAGGGCGGTGGTTGGTTCATCCGCGACAAGCAGTCTGGGGCGGCAGGCCAACGCCATTGCAATCATAACGCGCTGCTGCATTCCACCGCTCAATTCATGGGGATAGGCCCGGGCTCTGTTTGCGGGATCCGAAATGCCCACTTTGTCGAGGAGGTCGATCACATCTTTCTTGATGTGCGCACTTTTTCTGTGCTGGCGGATGGCTTCGGCAATTTGATCCCCAATACGGAAAACGGGGTTTAGCGACACTCCCGGCTCCTGGAAAATATAAGCGATCTCATTTCCGCGGAGCTGCTGCAGTTCGCGGTCATTTTTCCAGAGGACGTTCACTTTATCGTACAGGATCGAGCCGCCCGCAATCCTGCCTGCCATGGGGATCAGGCGGGCAAGTGAAAGGGCCGTCATACTCTTCCCGCAACCGCTTTCTCCTACGAGGGCGACGGTCTCCTCTCTGCCAATGGTAAAACTGATCTGGTCAACGGCGCACAGCGGTTCCGATTTCGATCCGAAATGGACGGAAAGATCGTCAACTTCTATGAGGGGGGCTTCTTTCATTTAAATCACTTTTTCATTTCCGTTTTCAGTCTCGGGTCCAGAGCGTCGCGCAACGCATCGCCGAGCAGGTTAAAGGCCAGTACGATAAAAAAGATGGCCAGCGTCACAAAGGTCAGTTCCCACCAGACGCCCTGCCAGAGCCTGAGGCGCGAGTCACTGATCATGATGCCCCATGACGGCTCACCCTGCACGCCAATGCCGAGAAAACTGAGAAAGACTTCAGTGCTGATCGCCTGCGGAAAACGCAACGTAAACGTGACGATAACGACATGAAACACGTTGGGTAAGATGTGGCGGAAAATGATGCGAAGCGGCCCCATGCCGAGGGCTTTGGCGGCCGTTACATAGGTCCCCGATTTATGTTTCATGACTTCGCCCCTGATGAGGCGGCAGAGGCCGACCCAGGTCGTCAGCCCGATCGCCAGGTACAAACCCAGCAATCCTTGTCCCACCACGGCCGCGATGGCAAAAATAAACAGGAGGCCCGGGATGGATGCGAACGTGGTATACAGCCAAACGATAAAATCATCGACCCGTCCGCCAAAATAGCCGGCCATGCAACCCAGTATGATGCCGATGGGCAGGGCAATCAAAGAGGTCACAATGCCGACCATAAAGGCAATACGCGTCCCCTGCACGATACGCGACAGGACATCCCGTCCGAGTGCATCAGTGCCGAGAGGATGGTACAGCAGCTCCCGGAGAAAGGTGCGGTTTGATTCGGTGTCCGTGTCGAAGGCCCGAATGAAACCGGGCGGCATAAACTGCTCATCGAGGTTTGCCGTCATATAGGGGGCGGTGCGGTCCTGGACCTTAAAGTATTGAAACCTGATTTCTCCATACAGAGCGATCACCGCATAGCAAGCTACGATGCCGAGGCTCAGCATAGAGAGGCTGCTTGAAGTCAGTCGTCTCCATGCATCCCGTGCGGGGGACACGGCCGCTGAATGCCGGTTTCTGTCGTTCATTTGAACCTCACTCTCGGATCAAATGCGGCATAGCTGATATCGGTAAGCAGGTTGGCCAGCATATAGATGACGGAGCCCAGCAGGACGATCGCTTTGATGACGTCAAAGTCTGAAGAGTTGACGGCATTAATACTCATGTAGCCCAGCCCGGGAATACCGAAGAAACTTTCGAGCAGCAGAGAACCTGTATAGAGAAAAGCGATAGCAATAACGCAGCTGGTCAGAATGGGAATCATGGCATTGCGCAACACGTGTACAAAAAGTACACGCCGCTTGCTCAACCCCTTGGCAAAAGCAGTTCGCACATAGTCGCGGTACATCTCGTCGAGCATGATGGTCCTGTAAAAACGGACACTGGAACCGAGGCCGCTGATGACGCCGATCAGAACCGGTAGAACGAGATAGTAGGGCGACTCATAGCCCCACACCGGAAACCAGCCCAGCCGGAACCCCAGCACGTGCTGGATCAGTACAATCCAGACAATATAATTAACACTCATCAGTAGAACCGACAGCAGGACGAGCAGGCGGTCGATCCAGGTGTTGCGAAAAAACGCGCATACCAGTGAAAGGGAAACCGATACGACGAGACCGATCAGAAAGATGGGCACCGTCAGGGACAGGGAGGGGAGTATGCCATCCTTGAGCATGGTGGTCACTTTTTGATTGGTGCTGCTGGAGACGCCCAGTTCAACACCTTTCCAGCGCAGGGGAAACCCGTTCTCTCCGGCGTGCCAAGTGACGGGACACAGTTGTCGCAGATAGAAGAGCAGTTGCGAATCGAGCACATGCTGTGTCTTACGCTGCAGGACCACACGGCTTATGTGCAAGGCGCCCTCCGGCACCTTTACATGTATAGCCAGTGAAGCGGTTTGCTTTCCCGTCAGGAACGGAATGATGGCCGTGTGGCGGCCGGGCGAGGGTTGCAGTTCGTGTGACTGCGTCTGTTCAGTGATGCCTGTAAAAAGTAACAGGGCCGGGGAGTCACTTTCAAGTGTGTACTCTATTTCCCAGCGATAGCCCGTTTCCGGCAACAGGTTGAAATGCAGCGGCAGGGGGTACTCGCGTATTGCGTTCAGGATAATTTCGCCCGGCGCATTTCCCATTGCGGGTTTATGTATGACATTCGTGTTTTGCTGCCAGATACCCGCACTGTTGTCAAACGACTCGTCCAAATAGGCGCGCGTCCCCGTCCAGTTCCCGGCAAAAAGCGGTTTGTTGCGGCCGCGTTGTTCGTCGAACTCCTCCAGCGACTTGGGGGATACATGTTGCCCCAGCGTCATGGCGGCGGGGCTGCCGCCCACTACATTGAAAAGAATAAACGTGATGAGGATAACGCCGATCAATGTCGGTATCATCTGCATGATTCGCCTGACTATATATGATAACATACCGTCGTCTTTACAGCACTCAGCGCATTTTTTGCGTCAATCGTTTGCTGTCCATATCGATCTTATAATACTTCACCATCCCATAGGGGAAGTCGTGGTGTTTATAATTTTTCACCCAGGGGTGGTGCAGGCCAAATGAAACAGGTGTGGAGGTGAAAATCCACGGGCAATCCTCAATGACAATATCGGCCATCTGCGAATAAAGCGCGGTGCGCTCAGGACCGTCCTGCATGGTTCGTATTTTTTCATAGAGCCTGTCAAAAGCGGGGTTTACATAATTCGAATGATTGGGCCCGGGGGAACTGTTGGGGCCGTAAAAAAGCTGAAGAAAGTTTTCGGCATCCGGGTAATCCGCCACCCACCCCAGCCTGTACATCTGGGCCTGTTTCCGGTCCATTTTGGCGAGAAATGCCGGCCAGTTATTATAGCTCGGATTGATCTTAATGCCTATTTGATCCATAAAGCCGGCAAAGAGTTCCGTCGATTGTCGGAATTCGGCACTCTGACCGGAACCCAGCTCAAGTGTCAATTCCAGTCTCTTACCCGTTTCGGGGTCAACACCTTCCGGATAGCCGGCTTCGGCAAGCAGTTTTTCTGCTCTCTCGAGGTCAAAGCCGAAAGCCGCTGTTTTCTCAGTATAACCGGCCACCCCTTTAGGTATGGGGCCGTTGGGGCGAATAATGCGCTGATTGTAATAGCGCACCCATTGCCCGGTATTGAAAGCGCAGGTGAGCGCCTGTCTGAGCTTGCGGTTTTTTGCATCCTGCTCCGGGTCGGCATGGAGTCCGAGAACTGGGTCCTCCATATTAAAACCGATGTAGAACAGATTGAGGGTAGGGGACTTTTCCAGTACGATTCCCCTGCTTTGAAGCCCTTCGGTCAGATCCCAGTTGTCATCTATTACGACATCCCATTGATCTCTCGATATGCCGGAAGCTTCCAGTTCGCCCTGCAAAAACATCAGCCAGGCCGTGGAGCTGTCGTCGACTACCCGTTGCACAATACGGTCGATGAAGGGAATGGGTTTACCTGTGTCTTCGAGCAGATCGCGCGTTTGATCTGCGGGATCGGTGCTGTCGGGATAGAACTCCGTACGACCCGTTTCGGCCCATTTTGGATTACGCACAAATTCAATACGGTAATTGCGCCTCCAGGATTTTAACAGGTAGGGTCCGGTGCCTACGGGATTGTTTAAGAATTGATCACCGTACCAATCCACGGCTTCTCTGGGTACGGCAAAAGCGTAATGCATAGTGAGAATCCAAAGCAGTTGGGGGTAGGGCTTTTTGAGGCGAATCTGCAGGGTGTAGCGGTCGAGGGCCCGCAGCCCTTCGACATCGGCATGGTAGTCGGTGGGCTCTTCGCCGCCCGAAGCGGCGCGGAATGCATCCAGCCCCGCAATGCGGTCATTATAGACCCAATATCCCGTCGCCTGGTTTTTCAGGTCGGCCACCCGCTTGATGCTGTAGACAAAATCTTCTGCGGTGAGTTCTCTTCCCTTGCCGGCCGTATTGGTGAAACAGGGGTCATCCTGAAAATAGATTCCCTTTTTTATGGTAAAGGTGTAGGTTAAGCCATCTTCAGAAATCTCCGGCATCCTTTCAGCAAGGCAGGGTTCAATATGGTAGGGCCGATCAAGGTAGGCATACTGCACCAGACCCTCGTAGACTTTGCTAGCGGCAATGGATGAAGCCACATCACCGGCCTTGACGGGATCGAACCCGCGGATACGGCTGGTCGTGCCGTGATAGACCATTTCCGCATGTACGGAACCGGCCAGCAGTGCTGCAGCCATCAGCGGGCCGATCACACAAAGCCGCATGGGTTGTCGAATGAAATAAATCATGGGTCCGGATAATGGTGGAAGAACCGGTGATGGTCAAGACTGCCACGATATTCGTTTCAGGATCCAAGCCCGCACAAAAGCACGCCCGGCACGCAGGGGGCGTGGTGCGATCAGACCATTCGTGACTTCAGCGCGTTGAAATATGGAGCCAGTTCTGGATCATCGGCGAAAACTTGATCACAACGGGAGTGAAGACCACGCTGACCATAGTCATAAGTTTTATCAGGATGTTGAGTGACGGGCCGCTGGTATCCTTGCACGGATCCCCGACCGTATCTCCCACCACTGCTGCTTTATGTGCATTTGAGCCCTTGCCACCGTGCGCACCTTTCTCGATGTATTTTTTGGCATTGTCCCACGCGCCACCAGCATTGTTCAACATGGTGGCCAACACGAAGCCGGTTGTCAGCCCGCCGGCCAACAGTCCCATGACTCCCGGCACGCCGAGAATCAGCCCCGTCAAAACGGGGGCTATAATAGCTAGCAGAGAAGGTACCAGCATTTCCCGCTGAGCACCTGCCGTCGATATTGAAACGCAACGCGCGTAGTCTGGTTTCTCCGTTCCTTTCATGATTCCTGGAATATCCTTGAACTGCCTGCGCACTTCTTCAACCATGGCTCCGGCCGCCCGTCCCACGGCCTTCATTGTCATGGCGCAGAAGACAAAAGCCATCATGCCACCGAGAAAGAGACCACAGAGAAGAAGGGGGTTCATGATATGCAATTCATAGTGTTCGACAAAATCCATAATGCCTGCATGTTCTACAGTTTCCTTAGTGAAACCCATGAACGTGCCCGTATCGCCGACCAACTTTTGGGCCCACAAGTGAACCTCTTCGATATAAGCGGCCAGCAGCGCCATGGCCGTCAATGCCGCAGAACCAATAGCAAAACCTTTACCGGTGGCAGCGGTTGTATTACCCAGACTGTCGAGTGCATCCGTACGTTCGCGCACTTTCGGATCCAGCCCCGCCATCTCAGCATTTCCTCCGGCGTTATCCGCGATGGGTCCATATGCGTCCGTGGCCAGCGTGATGCCCAGCGTGGCCAGCATACCAACGGCAGCAAAACCGATTCCGTAAACGCCCATCGACATATTGCTGAATCCGCCGGCAAAACCAAAGGAGCTGATAATGCCGACCACGATCGTAATAACAGGGATGCCCGCCGAGAACATGCCGGTGGCCAACCCATCAATAATAGTAGTGGCAGGACCCATGACGGTCTGCCCTGCAATTCCTTTGGTCGGCTTGTATTCATCGGACGTGTAGTATTCGGTGGCCTGCCCGATAATGACACCGGCTACGATGCCTGAGATGACGGACAGTACGATGCCGCCGGAAATCATGCCGGTGAGCCACATACCGATGAGTGCGAGAATGATGAGTACAGAACTCGACAATGTGCCCGTCAGGAGTGCTTTGAGCAGATTCTTCTGGGACGCACCTTCTTTACAGCGCACCAGAAACAATCCGACAATGGAGAGCAATGTGCCGATACCGGCCACGACCATCGGCGCTGTCACCAGGCCGACGGCATCCTGGACCGACCCTGTACCCTTCGAAAGCTGCTGTGCGCCGACAGCGGCACCAAGTGCTGCCGTAGCGAGTATGGAGCCGCAGTAAGACTCGTATAAATCAGCTCCCATGCCGGCGACATCACCGACATTATCGCCGACATTATCAGCAATGGTGGCCGGATTTCTGGGGTCGTCTTCCGGTATGCCGGCTTCCACTTTGCCGACAAGGTCTGCACCCACATCTGCGGCCTTGGTGTAAATGCCACCGCCGACACGGGCGAAGAGAGCCTGTGTAGAGGCCCCCATTCCAAAGGTGATCATGGTCGTGGTGATTTGTACGAGTTTGTCTACAACGGTTGTTCCCGCAGGCACAAGGGTCATGCCTAGAAAGGACACACCATTAGCCATATTGTCCGCTGTATAGACGACTTTATCGAGAATCAGGTACCACAGGCATATATCGAGCAGGCCAAATCCGACCACGACCAAGCCCATGACCGCGCCTGAGCGAAAGGCTACCTGAAGGCCTCTGTTTAAGCTCTCAGAACAACCCTGTGCTGTGCGTGACGAGGCCGCTGTGGCCGTTTTCATTCCGATATAGCCGCAGAGGCCTGAAAAGAAGCCGCCTGTAAGAAAGGCAATCGGTACAAACGGGTTCTGAATACCCATCAGGGCCAGAATCTGAAGGATGATTAGCAATACTAGGAATACCAAAGCCACCACGCGGTACTGTCGGTTCAGATACGCCATCGCTCCTTCCCGTACATGACCTGCAATTTCTTTCATGGTGCTGTTTCCTTCATCGGCACCCATCATTTTGTGATGAAAGTAGACTGCGAACAGCAATGCCAATACAGATGCTGCCGGGGCAATCCACCATATTAAAGGTGTAACACTCATAATTATATCTCCCATCTCGTTTGTGAGGCTTGCCAACGTAAAATATTTTTATTGGGTTTAGCAAGAATATGATGGATATCTTTTTTGAAATAAATATCAGGTGTGCACTTTGTACCAGTATCCTTCATTTTCTTGTTTTTCCGGCAAGTATTTCATATTGCTGTTTTTATAACTAACTATTCATAAGCAACTAATAACCTTATTTTGATCGCGAATTTGCGCGAATCGCACGAATAATAAAATGTTAAATTCGCGTATACGAACCACTTCGTCATTTCCTTTGAAAATGATGCGTCGTTGCACTCGCGCGCATGATTCGTGATCTACCCCCTTCGAAATTCGATATTCGTTGCCGTTCGCGTTGCTCCCTGCTTCCTTCGAAAGCCTCTGCGCGAGTACGCTCGTGTTCACTATTCGAGATTTAGTTGCAGCTTTGCCGCGCGAGGAATGAAAAGGAAGGCATTCGGCAGGTATAGTTGGTTTCCTTAGAAAAGAACAAACACTGCTTGACGTATTCCCATGGAATAGCGCACATTGTACAGATTCAAAACAAGTTTTAGGGTAGGATATTCGGATGTTTGGTAGATTATTAGGCGCCATTTCCAGTGACATAGGTATTGACCTCGGAACCGCTAACACACTCGTGTATGTGCGGGACAGGGGCATTGTTCTTCGTGAGCCTTCTGTGGTGGCGATTCAATCCGGCACGAGCCGGGTACTGGCCGTCGGGGAAGAGGCCAAGCGAATGTTGGGCCGCACGCCGGGCAGTATCGTGGCCGTGCGACCGCTCAAAGCCGGCGTCATAGCAGATTTTGAAATTACCGAAGCCATGCTACGGTATTTTATTCGAAAAGTTCATAATCGTAATAAGATGGTCAGACCGCGCGTAATTGTGGCGGTGCCCAGTGGTATTACAGAAGTAGAGAAAAGGGCAGTTAAGGATTCTGCCAGTCACGCGGGTGCGCGTGAAGTATATTTGATTGAAGAACCGATGGCTGCTGCAATCGGAGTCGGCCTGCCCGTGCAGGAACCCGCCGGTAATATGATTGTTGATATCGGCGGCGGTACAACCGAAGTGGCTCTGATATCCTTGGCTGGCATAGTATTCAGCCGTAGCGTACGCGTCGGTGGGGATGAAATGGACGAAGCAATCGTACAGCACATGAAACGTGTGTATAATTTAATGATAGGTGAAAGAACTGCTGAAGAAATCAAGATCGCTGTGGGTTCAGCATACCCGTCAGGTGAGGAAACTACTGTTGAAGTCAAGGGGCGAGACCTCGTCGCTGGTCTGCCGAAGACGCTGACCATCACTTCCGACGAAATTCGCGATGCGCTGCAGGAACCCGTTTCCACTATTGTGGATGCCGTGCGCATTACCCTTGAGCGTTGTCCTCCCGAACTTTCCGCTGACTTAGTTGATCGCGGCCTTGTGCTTGCCGGCGGCGGAGCGCTGCTGAGCGGTATGGACACCTTGATTGCGGAACAGACCGGACTTCCAGTCCACGTGGCAGATGACCCCCTCAGTGCCGTAGCAGAAGGTACCGGGGTCGTGTTAAACGAACTGAATTTCCTGAAGAAAGTGGCCAGTACAGATCGAACGTACTAAGCGCTACACCTCCATTATCATTCCCTAAAATAATAAGAAGTCGCTGCGAGTTCATGCCCGTTGGGTTTGAACCGGATGCGTCAACCATTTTGAGGGAACGAGAGTGAGAGAGTATCGATGGGGTATAGGGCTGGTACTGGCCGCGATAGTGCTGATCGCACTGACGATGCCATCCGGTATGTCAGATGGGCTGAAAGGCTTTACCAGGGAGGCCCTGTCGCCCCTGCAATATGCCGTATCCGGGGTCTCGCTACGCCTGAAGGAGGCCGTTGATGTGATCCGCGGGATCAGCACGGCCGCCCTGACCCACAAGGAACTCGTGGCCGAAGTGGCCCACTTGCGGAATGATCATATGGAGCTGGAGCGGCTTCGTACTGAAAATCGAGCGCTGCGTCGTTCCCTTGTGTTTACCGAAAAACACCGTCAAACACTCATGCCATGCGAAGTGATCGGCCGGGATATTAGCGGCTGGTGGCGTACGATACGGGTCAGCATGGGCCGACGACACGGCGTGTCCATGCACGATGCGGTCATCACGTACGATGGTCTGATCGGTAAAGTTATCGCCCTTTCAGATAGTACAGCCGATGTATTGCTCATCGCAGATCCGACCTGCCGCATTGCCGGCCTGGTGGCCGGTTCAGGATTGCACGGAGTCGTATACGGCCAGGGCACGCGGCGCGGTCAGATCGTTCTTCGAATGGATTATCTCAACAAGGATGGTGCGTTAAAACAGGGTGATAAAGTTTTCACATCGGGCCTCGGCGGCATTTTCCCCGCCGATCTTCTGATTGGCTATATCGAGGAAATCTATAGAGATGAGTTGGGCCTCTATCAGTATGCCGAGCTCGCCCCGGCAGCGAGTATGGGGAACATTGACATTGCTTTTATCATACGCGAAGAGTATCCGCCTTCAGACGAGGAAGAGGGGCGCCGCTGATGGGGACCACCTTCCTGCTATTTGTTGCTGTGTGTGCTGCCGTTCTACAGGCACTGTGGCCCCCGTGGTCTGTCATGGGTCACAGTAAGCCTCCCATTATTATGGCAGTCGTGCTCTATACAGCCATGACCAAGCGCTGGCCGGTGGCCGGTTTGACGGCTTGTTTCGCCGGCCTCATGCAGGATGCTTTGGGGCTGATGCCGCTGGGGCTCTCTTCTATTGCATTCCTGTTTTTTGCAGGCATTTTGAACCGCTACCGTCAGGAGCTGTTTATCGACCATGGCGTGACACAGTGGGTCTGTGGCGGGCTGGGCCACATGACCGTCAGCCTGATGGTTTTCCTGATGCTTTCCTTTGCCGGTCTCATCGATCGTTCGGTGATCACATTGCTGTTGCGACTGATGGGGGCCTTTATTCAGGGAGGGGTGACGATGCTGCTGGTCAGCCATCTGATGAGTACGATGGAAGGAAAGCTGGGCTTGTCAGCAAGGGGGGTGGGCTGATGGCCTTGCGGACTGCAACAGATGTCGAAGCACTGAGACTTCGCATAATTCTGGCGGGCATACTGGTGAGCTTTGCCGTGCTGGCCACTCTTCTGTGGAGGCTTCAGGTGAAATACGGTCACCAGTATGCACATAAGGGCATGAAGCAGAGTGTTCGGCGCGTGCGTACGCCCGGCGTCAGGGGGCTGATTTATGATCGAACGGGGGTGGCGCTGGCTGAAAACAGGCCGTCGTACTGTCTCGCATTATATCTTGAAGAGCTGAGGCAGGACGGGAGCTGGACGAAGACGGTGGATCGCGCTGAGGAGACACTGGACCGTATGGCTGAAGCGTTGGGGCTTCCGCGCGAAGTGAGCCGTGACGACATATGGACACATATCAAACGCCGCTTACCACTTCCGCTGACTGCCTGGAAAGAGTTGGACAGCGTGATGATGGCCCGCTGGGCGGAGCGCGGCAGCGGAATTCCGGGCACCGGTATTCTTGTGGAGCCCATACGCGTGTATCCCGGAGGCACTCTGGCCTCTCATGCGCTCGGTTATGTCGGGCGGGCGGATCCCCCCGACGAGGACGAGCCCTACGATTATTATGTTCCCGAAATGACGGGCCGAAACGGTATTGAAAAATTGATGGATGACTCGCTGACCGGTGCGGCGGGCGGCTATCTCGTCCGCGTGGATGTGGCCGGTTTTAAGTATATGGACAGCGCATTGGAATCATTGAGGCGGCACCCTGAAAAGGGAGACAGTGTGGTGCTCGCCATCGACCGTGAGATCCAGGCGGCAGCGGAGAGATCTCTCGGAAGCGAAGCGGGCGCTGTGGTGGTGATGGATCCGTCGAATGGCGACATACTGGCGCTGGCCAGTGCGCCGTCTTATGATCCAAACCTGTTTGTGCCCGGCATCTCGGGTGTAGACTACGATGCTTTGATACAAGATCCCGCCCGCCCGCTATGGAACCGAGTAACCCAGGGCGCCTATGCACCCGGTAGTGTTTTCAAACTGGTGGTGGCCCTAGCCGCGCTGGAGAACAACCGTGCTGAACCTGCGGATGTATACAGCTGTCCCGGCTATTTTGATTTGGGCCGCGCCCGCTTTCGCTGCTGGTACAGGCATGGGCATGGTCCCGTAACAATGCGGGAAGCCATTAAGTATTCGTGCAATGTGTATTTTTACCAGCTCGGCCTGAAGTGCGGACACGAGTTTATCTATCATCAGGCGCGGGCGATGGGTTTGGGCGCCAAGACGGGAATTGAGTTGTTGAATGAGAGGTCCGGGTTAGTGCCCAATGACGGATGGAAGCGTCGGCGTTATCAGGATGCCTGGCGCGATGGGGATACCTGTAACTTGTCCATTGGGCAGGGTGCGTTGATCGTCACGCCGGTGCAGATGGCGGTGCTGGCGTCAACGCTTGCCAACAGGGGTACGGTCTACAAACCGCGACTCCTTCTGCAAACGGTAGACGGTGAAAGCGGTGCAATCGACCGGAACCCGGTGAAAATCGTCAATGAAATGAACTGGTCGGAGCGATCGCTGGCTACGGTTCTCGGAGGCATGCGCGACGTGGTGATGGAAGCTGACGGTACCGGGAAGAAAGCGCGTGTGCCCGGCTTTGAGCTGGCCGCCAAAACTGGCACGGTGGAATATGGGAAAAAAGAGGAAGGGAACAAGCGCGGGTGGATGATTGCTTTTGCGCCCTTCGAAGAGCCGCACTATGCGGTAGCCATGGTTATTGATGATGCGGTATCCGGCGGAACGACCGTGGGGCCTAAAATGGGAGCGCTGCTTGAATATCTTCTCTTGGAATATGGCGGCAAAGGGGGCGGCTCATGATGCGTCAATCCGAAATTCTCAGGCGTCTTATGCGTATAGAATGGTTTTCTATGGGAGCTGTGTTATTACTGATACTGCTTGGCATTATGTTTATTTACAGCGCGGGCTTCCACGGTCCTGATATTCCGGTTGAGCCTTTTTATAAAAAACAGATTGTGTTGAGCTTTGTGGGGCTTGCGGTGTTGCTGTCTGTGGCCGTATTAGATTACAGAAAAATATGTGAGCGGGCGCTACTGTGGTATGGGTTGGGCTTGTTGTCACTGGTTCTCGTGCTCTTCGTGGGGGTCGAAATTCACGGGGCCCACCGATGGATTCGCATACTCGGTGTTACGGTGCAGCCATCTGAATATGCAAAAATTGCGACGATTGTTATGATGGCACGGTTGCTGGGCCGCCCCGGCGTCAACTTGAGAGACCCCTCACAATTGTATACGGTGCTCGGCATTGCCGCGATACCCTTTGGTCTGATCGCGATTGAACCGGACCTGGGAACAGCGGCGGTACTGATTCCCATTACCTTTGTCATGCTGTTTCAGGCCGGCGTTCCACTGCGCATGCTGCTGATCCTTCTTTTTCTCGGAATACTGCTGATGCCGTTGGGATGGTTTACCCTGGGTGATTATCAGAAGGACAGAGTCCTGGTGTTTCTGGAACCGGGTCGCGATCCGCTCGGTGCGGGATGGAATAAGATTCAATCAGAGATAGCGGTGGGCTCCGGAGGAATGATGGGCAAGGGGTTCCTCAAAGGTACACAGAATGTGCTGGGTTACTTGCCCCGCACCGTTGCACCGACAGATTTTATTTTCTCTGTGATCGCAGAGGAATCCGGTTTTGCGGGATCGCTGATCCTGATGGGACTCTATGTGGGGGTACTGGGTGCGGGTGTTAAAGCAGCGCTCTGTGCCCGAGACAAAGTCGGTCAACTTCTTGCAACGGGTGTGGTTACTTTGCTGGGTGCCCATACCGTTGTCAATATCGCCATGACGATTGGCCTCATGCCCATCACAGGGCTGCCACTGCCACTGATCAGTTACGGAGGATCATTTATGGTCAGCACAATGCTTTCGCTGGGTTTAGTACAGAGTGTTTACATTAGACGTTTTAGTCATTAATTGGAGGAAAAGGTTATGCTGTTTAATAAACAGAATAGTAGAGAAAAAGAAATAATTATCAATGCCATGCAGCTAGAAACCCGCGTAGCGGTCATGCGGCAGGGTAAGCTGGATGATTTCTTCATCGAGCGGGAATCATCTGATCGCGTAGTGGGTAGTATTTTCAAGGGTAAAATTCAGAACCTGGAAGATGGTCTGCAGGCGGCCTTTGTTGATATTGGCATGAAGAAGAATGCCTTTATTCATTACTGGGACATGATGCCGGAAGATGCCGACCGCCTGGCCTATGCAGACGGGATCATACCGAGAAGAACGACAAAGAAAAAGAAATTCTCCCCCGGAGATATGGCAAAAACATATCCCGTGGGCTCTGAGATCGTCGTACAGGTGACCAAGGATGCCATCGGCACAAAAGGTCCGCGCGTGACGGCTAACCTGAGTATTCCGGGCCGTTATCTCGTAATGATTCCAGGTAGCAAACTAAAGGGCGTTTCACGAAAAATTGATGACGTCAAAGAGCGCGAGCGCTTAAAGAAAGTATTGTCACGACTGCCCGTTCCCGAGGGCGTCGGATTGATTGTGCGCACCGCCGGTGAGGGTACCAAAAAGACGCCTTTTGCGCGTGATTTGCGCGCCCTCGTCGAAATATGGAACGCTGTCGACCAAGGCATGAAGGAAACGCCGGCACCCTGCTGTCTTTATAGGGAGCCGGGTCTCTCAGAGCGCATTGTCCGCGATGCCTTGACAGAGGATGTAGAGCGTATTGTGATCGATAGTCGGGAGGTGTATGAAACGGTAAAAAATTTAGCCGGTAAAGTGACCCGCCGCGCCAAAAACCGCATGAAACTCTACGATGGTGATATGCCCATATTTGAGTACGCCGATGTTGAGCGACAGCTCGATTCAGTCTTTAAACGCAAGGTACAGTTGCCGTCCGGAGGCTGTCTCGTCTTCGATGAAACCGAAGCACTGGTGGCTGTCGACGTGAATACGGGGCGTCATAAGGGGAAAAATACACAGGAGGAATCCATATTGGAAGTCAATTTGGAAGCCGCTGAAGAGGTGGCGCGGCATTTGCGCCTGCGCAATATAGGAGGCTTGATCGTCATCGATTTTATCGATATGAAATCCAAACGCGATCAGAATGCAGTCCAGCGGAAATTGAAGGAATGTTTACGGCGCGACAAGGCGCGAACCAATGTCTTGAGTATATCACAGCTAGGGCTGCTTGAAATGACGCGGCAGCGCGAAGAGGAAAGTATACGGGATACGACGTATGTGGATTGTCCCTACTGTCATGGTCGGGGTAAGATAAAGTCGGCACTCAGTATGAGTGTTGAAATCCAGCGCCAGCTCGGCCAGATCATGCGCCGCGGGCGCCATGATCATGCCGACCGCTCATTAAAAATCGTGATCAGTCCGACTATTCTGGAACGCCTCAAACAGGAAGATGAAGAAGCGTTGGTGGCTATGGAGTCAAAATTCCAGTGTCAGCTGACCTTTGTAGCCGACCCCGCCAAGCACCTGGAGGAATTCGATATTCTCGACGCCGATACGCGCGAGAAAATTTTCGGGACGACCTCCCGTTAAAACAAATAGTAAAGAAGGGTTGGAATCATCGGATGATTTTGTTTCCATTTGACCTTTAAGAAAGGTGTTCGCCGTGCAAAAAGATACTGCTTTAGCACTCTATGGGCAGATGCTTGCCACAAGAAAGCTGGATGAACTGGAGGCCTCGCTGGCTCAAAGAGGAGAGGTCTTTTTCTATCTGCCTTCAACGGGTCATGAGGCGCTAGCTGCGTTGCAGGGCCACTTGGTGCCGGAGGACTGGCTCTTTTGCCACTACCGGGACAAAGCCCTGGCTCATGCGCGGGGTGTTTCACTGGAAACTCTTCTCTGTAACGTGTTGGCAAAGGCCTCTTCAGACTCGAAGGGCCGACGGATGCCAGGGTTTCCCAACGATGCACGCCTGCATATGGTCAGTACGCCGACGCTCGTCGCAAACAATGCGCTGCAGGCTGTCGGCGTCGCGATGCAGATAAAAGAGCAGTCCGGGCAACCCGTGGTCTATTGTTCCTTAGGGGATGGCTCTACACAGCAGGGAGAGTTTTACGAAGCTGTCGCCGAGTCGGTTCGCTCTGAATTACCCGTTTTGTTTGTCGTCCAGGATAATCGTTTTGCCCTTTCGACACCCACCCGGGAACGCACCTTTTATTCGATGCCGGGTTGTGATCCCGACCGCTTTCACGGCGTACCCATAACGCACATTGCGGCCCATGATGTCTGTGAAGTGTATGAAAAAGGGGGGCGCCTGATTGAGCAGATGCGGCATGACCGCCATCCGCAGATAGTGATAGCCCACGTCGAGCGCCTTTCCAGTCACACCAATGCAGATGACCAGACCGTATATCGCTCCGAGAGAGAGATTCAGGAAGTGCGAGAGAGAGCCGATCCCGTCGCCTTGCTGCGCCTGCGGCTGCTGGAGGTGGGCGTTGCGGAGACGGAGCTACAGCAACTAGAGAGCGATACGGAAGCGGAGCTGAATCAGGCCCTGGATCGGGCTCGTTTGTGTGCTGAGCCCGTGCCGGCACCGTCCGCCAAACGGCCGTTGGACGATTCATTGACGGATCCCTCCGTCGAATACACGGGGCGTAAAGATGAGGCCTCTCTCAATATGGTGGAGGCTATGCGGGAAGTCCTGCGCTGCCATTTAAAAAAGGATGAGTCCGTCACATTATACGGGGAGGATATTGAGGACCCCAAAGGCGATGTTTTTGGCCTCACGAGATCACTCAGCACTGAGTTTCCTGGCCGCGTTGTGAATGCTCCTCTGAGTGAGTCAACAATACTGGGGACGTCCATTGGTCGAGCACTTGCCGGTGGCCGCCCCGTAGCCATGATTCAGTTCGCGGATTTTCTACCGCTCGCCTATAATCAGATACTGTCTGAGCTGGGGGCCATGTACTGGCGTTCGGGCGAACAATGGGAATGCCCCGTTATCGTCATGGCCATCTGCGGAGCATACCGACCGGGCCTCGGCCCCTATCACGCCCAGAGTCCCGAATCGGTTATGGCCCACGTGCCTGGTGTGGATGTCTTCATGCCTTCCAGTGCCATGGATGCAGCCGGCATGCTGAATGCCGCCTTTGCCTCCGGCCGTCCCTCTATTTTCTTTTACCCGAAATCACTGATTAATGAACGCGTCCGCATGACCTCAACAGATGTCGAAAAACAACGGGTACCCATCGGACGAGCCCGCGTGGAGCGTGAGGGGGGCGATATAACCATCGTGAGCTGGGGAAGCACGCTGCCGTTGTGCGGCAAGGTAGCCGAAGCACTCGAATTGGCGGTCGGCCTTTACGCCGAGGTCATAGACTTGCGCTCACTGTTTCCGTGGGATATTGATACCGTTCTCGCATCCGTTGAAAAAACCGGCCGTCTTCTGGTTGTTCATGAGGACAACCAGACCTGCGGTTTGGGAGGCGAGGTGGTGGCTGCCATTACAGAGAAGCGGCCGGGCGTGCGCGTTGCTCGGGCTACCCGGACCGATACCTATGTGCCCTATCATTTTGGTAATCAGCTGGCGGTGATGCCCTCCTTTAAAAGTATCATGGAAAAAGCGGCGGAGCTGGTGGAGTATGATCTGGAGTGGGAGGAACCCGTCAAACTGGATGCCGACAGGCTTATGATTAACGTCATGGGCTCCAGCCCTTCAGACGAAAACGTAAAAATCGTCGATATTCATGTTCGGGAGGGGCAGCACTTGGAAGAGGGTGCCCTGATAGCGTCCGTGGAAGCGGATAAAGCGGCCATGGATATCTCGGCACCGCGCTCCGGCACCGTGGAAAAAATTTATCTGGAAGAGGGTGCTGAAGCCGATGTGGGTCAGCCGTTTGTTGCGATGAAAACCGATGCCGATGTGGGGATCCGACCGCTCACGACAGAAGAGGTGAACCGACCGCTCCTTACAAAAAGACGCAAGCCTCTGTCTGCCGAAAATGAAAAGGGTGACCGCTGTGCCGGTCGACCGGTCTACTTGAACTCTATCAGCACCTGTGTCGGCTCCAAGCTGATGACAAACGACGAATTCCTCAATGAGTTTCCAGGCTGGGATTCTGATGATGTGAAAAAACGTACCGGTATTGAAAAACGGTACTGGATGGCAGAGGGAGAATCGGTGTTGACTCTTGCTGCGCGAGCTTGCCGTGACCTGCTGGAGCGCGAAAGGTTGAAGGTTTCAGATTTGGATATGATTATCTGCAGCACCGGTACACCCGATGGTTGTATGACCCCGTCGCTCTCGTGTAAGATACTGAAAGAGCTGAGTGCTGACCACGGTGAAGTGATGGTGCAGGCATATGATATTAATGCGGCATGTACGGGCTTTTTGTATGCGCTGCAGGCGGCCTATGATACGCTGAAATACGATGCGAGTAGAAAGATTATGGTCGTTACTGCCGAAGGTCTTTCCCGAAGCATTAATCTCAAAGACCCTGGCACTGCCTTTATTTTCGGCGATGCCGCGACGGCTTCACTGCTCACCTGTGAGCGCCGTGACGGCAATATGCATGCGCGGGTGCATCGCCCAGTATTGTCTGCTATGGGCGTCGACGAGCACATTTTGCGCGTTCCATTTCCCGGCAGTGGTGAATTTATTAACATGGAAGGCCAGCAGGTCTTCAAAGTCGCCGTCCGAAAAATGGTCGACATGCTGGACAAAGCCTGCCGGGCGGAAAATGTGACGGTAGATCAGCTCGATATGATCGTCACCCATCAGGCCAACGAACGCATCATTGAAGCCGCCCGAAAAATGATCAAATTTCCGAAGGAAAAAGTGTTTAATCAAATGCGCGATTACGGCAATACCTCCTCCAATACCATCCCCATAGCATTGACTACTGTCATTCCCAATATGAAGTCGGATGAAAAGGTGGGATTGAGTGCTTTCGGAGGCGGCTACACCTTCGGCGGTGCCGTCCTGGAAGTGCTGTAAGTCATTGAACTATCTTCAGTTCTGTTCTCAGCATTTCAACTGACGGATATAGGTTCAGATTCACTAGCCATGGACTTCCAAAACATCGAACGACCCCTATCCAAACTCGACATCGTAATCCGTGCTGCTTGGGAGTAGTAATCTTCCGAAGCTTCATAAACGCGATGGTCTGATGTACTGCGTATGAGCCCCACGAGCATCGAGACCATACGTACCAAAATTGCTTTGCCGGCGGCTGCTGAGTTAGTGCGCTTCTTTGAGACCAGTACATCGAGACATTCCGCATATTCCAGTGCCGACCCGCGTGTGATATCAAAGAATTGACAGCAATCGATCGGGGTATACTTGCCGTTTCCCTCTGCACTCTTCAAACGCCATGAAATGGACAGGGATAAGTGATTGCATGGAGCTTGGATTATACTGATACTATTTCCGTTTATTGGAGCGTTTTACTCCTGCGAAACCGAATAACGGCATCATTATGTGGGTGCAAATAGGCAGTATATAGGATTGGATTAGACTGATGGCTCAGAAGAAAATTAAGACATCAAAACGTGAAACAGCGGAATCTATGGCGCGCAAACAGCGTGAAATATCGGTTTCAGAATTTTTTCTGAAGAATCGACACTTACTTGGTTTTGACAGTCCTCGTAGGGCACTTTTAACGACTATTAAAGAAGCTGTTGATAATTCCCTGGATGCCTGTGAGGAGGCTGAAATCTTGCCTGAAATCAGTGTAGAAGTGCAGCAGGTCAATGAAAAACGTTTCCGGGTCAGTGTGACGGATAACGGCCCGGGTATTGTACAGAAACAGATTCCCCGGATATTTGCTAAGCTGTTGTATGGCTCCAAATTTCACAGGCTCAAGATGTCCAGGGGACAGCAGGGCATCGGTATTAGTGCTGCCGGAATGTACGGACAGCTTACGACCGGATCGGCGACCTGCATCTATTCATTGACGCGACCTCGAAAACTGGCTCATTACGTTGAAGTACAGCTCGACACACTCAGTAATAAACCGGCGATATTAAAAGACGAAGAAGTTGATTGGAGCCCTTCTTTTCCCGTCGAGGGGGGTGGGGACTTCGTATCATACAAGCATGGCACGCGTGTGTCGATCATCATGGAGGCGGCCTATATACGAGGGAAGCTGTCGCTCGATGAATTTCTGAAGCAGTGCGCCATCGTCAATCCTCACTTGCAACTGCATTACCGCATTCTGCTGTTGCGAGATGCGGAAGGCAAGGCCCCTGAAGAACTGGAGTCCTATCCATGGACTACTTTTGTCAGGTCTGTGAAGCTGTTACCGGAAGCCCCAGTGGAGATAAAGCCTCATCCTCACGGGGTAGAGCTGGGGTTGCTGATGCAAATGCTGAAGAATACAAAGGGCCGAACGCTGCGGGCAGCACTGCATCAGGATTTTTCCCGTGTCAGTGATATGACGGCCTTGCATATCTGTGAGAACGCGGGCCTGAGTCCCAAGGCGCGACCGACGCGTATTGCACACAAAGAAAGTGAAGCGCTTTACAAGGCACTCAATGAGGTAAAATTGATGCGTCCGCCGACCGATTGTCTTTCACCCATCGGCGAAGAGCAGATTTTGGCTGGGCTGAAAAAAGAAATTGAGGCGGATTTTTATACTGCGGTTACACGCAATCCTGCTGTTTACCGGGGCAATCCCTTTCAGGTGGAAGTGGGGTTGGCCTATGCACGCCCTGGAAGCAATCCGGAATTGATGGCGGATGATCCTGTCAAGGCACTGCGCTTCGCCAATCGGGTGCCACTGTTGTACATGGGTGGAGCCTGTGCCATGTCAAAGACCTTGTCGTCTGTAAACTGGAAAGCCTATGGACTCCAGCAGCCGAAGGGCTCTATGCCGATCGGTCCGATGGTCATCATGATGCATATTGCCAGCGTATGGGTCCCTTTTACCAGTGAGAGCAAGGAGGCGATCGCTCATTATCCGGAAATCATGAAAGAGCTGACGTTTGCCATTCAGGAGTGTGGCCGCCGGCTGAGTGTCTATTTGAAGCGCCGCCGTCGGGAATCGGAGGCTGAGCGAAAAAAGAGTCATATCCAGAAGTATATTCCGCACCTGGCGCTGGGTTTGAAAGAGGTGCTGGCTCTTTCTGATAAACAGGAATCCGAACTGGTTGATGAACTGTCAGGAATGCTGGAACGCAGCCATCTGGATAGCGGGTGAAGAGGTTGTGGCAGGCGGCAAATGGTATGTGGTCTGCGGCTTCCGGGAGGCATTACTGTTAGGCAAATCACGTAAACTTCATTCCCTCTTCTTTGCGTTTCTTTGAGTTCTCTCGCGGCTAAACAAGAAAGATTTTTCAACCGTATATGAACGTATATGGACATAGTTAAATCGGGTCTGACATCGCTTTCAAAAAAAGGTCGCGGTGGAACGCGACCCTCCACATTGACACATTATTGGAGGGCGAAGCTTCCGCTGAGCTTAATTTCATTTCCTCTTCATTTGCGTCGATTTGCGTTCATTTGCGGTTAAAAAAAGTTCTACCCCGAAATGGTCGCGGTGGAACGCGACCCTCCACATAACAGCCGTGGCCATCTCCTGGTCAAAAAATGATTTTGATATCCATGATTTTGTCATCCTATTTTCTTCTCTCTTCATTTGCGGTTGGCCTGTATTATTCACGCGTTCAAAATGCTGTAGCTGCGAGATGCCAGGGATGCAGCATTTCAGCTGCCGGATATAGGGTTAACGATTATAATCAATTGACCACACCCTTTCGGCCAGCTCCGGATCGAGGTCGAACAGGACGTAGCCATCAAAGTTACGGGCCTTAAGCTGATTGATTTGATGGGTGATCCGGTCAATGGAAAGGGAGCTTTCGCCGGCCGATACGCCAATGCCGGGAATGATGGCGCCGGGGCGATTATCAATAGTCTGCTGATGACGGATCAGTTCATTAAATTCAAATGAATCTTCGGTATAATTCATGGGGCAGACAAAATCGACCCAGCCTTTTTTCAACCAGGTACCCCAGTCTTGACCAACTGATTCTATACATTCGGGGTATCCTCCAAAAACTGCCGCGGACAGTTTAACACCCGGGGCTTTCTTTCGCAGTTCCGTCCGCACCTTTTTGATGTAGCCATTGATCACTTCCGCCCGCCATTTACGGTAGCTCCCGTAGTGGTAGCCGCCCTCGAGCACATCCTTCGGCCAGCGGGTAACCGTTTTGCCGAGCCACTGTTCAAAAAAGCGTCGCGTCGCAGGTGAATAACAACTGCTGCCATTGGGATAACGGATATAATCCAGATGAATACCGTCGACTCGGTAGTGACTCACTATCTCCATAATGGATTCTATTTCATGGCGCTGATTCCGAGGGTCTGCCGGGTTCAACCAGGGTTGAATCTTCCCGTCAACATCCATTTGCAGGCGCCCCTGTTTTTCCATTTCAGCCCTGAATGCAGGTGTGCTGTCATCTACCTTCCAACACACTTTCCATATGTGAACAGCGATATTCCGCTTGTTGCATGCGCGGATACACTGCGCAATCTGGTCACCCAGCTCTGTCGCAATGTTTGACGGGGGAATGACGCGGCTGGGATAGTGGGCTTCCCCTGCGGACAGCATGTCCACAAAAAGCGTATTGATCTTTCCTTGCTCCAGTATGTCGGCCGTCTTGTTCCAGTCGCCGGGATAAAGCCCGTACCCTTTGTGCTCCCATACGCCCCGGAGCTTCATCTTCGGTGCCGCGGTGAGTGCATAGCCTGTTGCCAGCTCCTCTCTTGCCGCGTAGCTGTTGCTCAATGTCTGCAGATACTGTTTGCGGCTGAATGTCTGCACAGCCTTGGTGTACAGCTCTTGGGCACGTCGAATATGTTCTAAAGACCTGCTCGCATTCACCAGCCCTTTATTTTTTTCTGTTGTTCGCTGTATTCGAAATGCCGTATCATTTAAGGATCCAGTATACGGGCCCACTCGTCCGCAATGATTGACGGCATGCCGGGCAATTTCCTGAGCCAGTTCACCATCACAGTGAGCAATCATGGCAGCCAGCAGGGATTGTTTGGCCTGACTGTCATTCCGTTTCAGTATGTGTGATATCCAGAAGCCAGATGGCGACCAAGTGATCGCCGGCTGCCTGTCATGGCTCCCGTTTTTGTACCAATAGGCGATGATCTCGCTGTCCGCGGTTGCAGGCAGCGCTGGCAATACGTTGCCGCTATCCTGGTAGATGGTGTTTGGTAGGCCGGCCATTTTTTTATCTGAAACACTGATTTTTCGCCACTGATCCAGGGGGTCGGCCTTGGCATATGCGCCCATCTTCAGTCCCATTGCCCTGGCCAGCTCACCGTCCTGTCCATAGCATACGATCAGTTTTCCACCGCCTTTGCAGTAGTTGATCAGAGACTGTCTCGTGTTTTCGGGGAGGTCCGGATTGTAGGGCAGGATGATCACGGCATACTGACCCAATGCGCCATCCCTGAGGCTGTTATCACTTTTGACCGCGTACTGGATGCCGGACCGGTCCAGCCATCGCCCCATGTTGGCATTCAGTCGCTTGGCAAGATATGAATCCACTCTTTCATTTTTCAAGACCAGCACGCGACTCTTGTAGGCGGATATTTTGCCAAAAGTAAGGGATGTTTTGACGGCCTTGGCCTTCCAAGGTGAAATGCGAACAGCCTGGATACTGTGAAATCCTGAAGGTTCATCTTCTTTGAGAAAATCTTCCAAGCTGATAGTCAGCGTATTGTGTCCCCGCCTGATATTACGGATATTATAGGCATACCATCCGCGTCCACTCTTGAAGTAAATACCTATGCTTTTAAAGGCATCGGGCCGATCACAGTAGAAATCGACGGCGAGCGTATCATAGTCGGAGAGATTCATGCTTCGCTGCATATCCCAGTAAAAGCGGGCGCTTGCACGGTTGAAAGGGCAGGGGAAGGTGACGCCATCCTGAGCTCTGCTGAAATGAGCTCGCGGCGCTTCAGGGCCGCTTTTCCAGTCTCTGGAATTGGAAAAGTCGGTTACCAGGTCTCCTGCAGAGACGCCGACGCTAAGCAGTATAATGATGAGAGCTTTGTGCATTTTTATTTTGTGGCGATAGGGTCCTAATCGCGTCTTTCCTTCAGCACGACGGTAAAGGTGGAGCCTTCGTCAGGGATGCTTTTAACGTTGACAGAACCGTCGTAGAGAGCTGTCAGTTTTTTCAGTGTCGACAGTCCCAGGCCGCTACCTTCGATATGGCGCGTTTTATCGTTTTTGATTCGGACAAATTCTCCAAACAGCTTTTTCTGCTCATCGGGCGTCATACCTATGCCCGTGTCCTGCACCGTAATGGTCAAGATGCCGTCGCGGTTGTCTATACGCACATTCACATGCCCGTTATCTCGGTTGTATTTCACGGCGTTGGATATGAGATTGTTCAACACGATTTCAATTTCGCCGCTATCAGCCGTGAAGATCTCCGGGCCCTTCATATGGAGCGTGAGACCGATGCCGCGGTCTTCTGCATCCGGAATCAGGTTTTCCATGCACAATTCGGCCGTTTCCCGGAGGTTTATTTCTGACAGTGTCCGCTTTTTTTGGCCCGATTCAATACGCGTCAGATCCAGCATATCGTAAATAAGCTTTTTCATTCCATCGAGCCGGGCGAGTGAGCGGGCAATAATTTTTTCATAGTCCGCTATGTCGTTGCCAGCTGTACGTTCTTTCATGATTTTGAGGTAGCCTTCGACGGCGCCGATGGGGGCCTTCAGTTCATGTGAAAGGACAGATAAAAACTGAAAACGGACCTGCTTGCGTTCTTCTGCGAGTTTGCGGGCATGGCGCTGTATGAGCAGGTTCGTGGCCGCCCGTGTGACCGTCGAGCGTATTTCATCGGGCGAATAGGGTTTGGCCATAAAATCAAAGGCACCATTCTTGGTGGCGCTGATGGCGACCTCCAGCGAGGCGTATGCCGTAATCATAATGGCGTGCATATTGCTAAGCCGGTCCTGGATTTTTTCGAGGATATCAAGCCCCGTCATATCCGTTAGCTTATAGTCCAGTAGCACCAGATCGTAAGCGTGCTGGCTCAGCTTATCCAGCGCCTCTTCCCCAGTGGCCGCCATATCGCAATCAAAAGCCACCTCCATATCGAGGTCGGGAATTTCTGCAATATACTGGTCTAGCGCTTTATGGGACCCACGGCGCATGCCGGGTTCATCGTCTACTATTAAAACCTGTATGGTATTCATGTCTATTCCTTTACTGCCCGAGGCAGTGTGACGGTGAACGTCGTGCCCGTCGGCCCAGCCTTCGGGTCATCGTTACTGCTTACATCAATTTGCCCCTTATGCATTTTGACAATACCAAAGGTCACCGACAGACCCAACCCCGTGCCCATGCCCATTTGCTTAGTGGTGAAGAGCGGTTCGAATATTTTTTTCCGGTTTTCCGCCGATATACCGCTGCCCGTATCGGTGATTTTAAGCGTGACCTGTCGCTCATCTCCCCGGGTGCTGATGTGAAGCGCGCCGTCTTTGTTCATGGCTTCGATGGCATTCATCACGAGATTTGTCAGGACTTGGATAATCTGATCGGGGTCCACCTCTGCAATGGGGTCCTCGAGGCCGTGGTCAATCTCGATGGTAATCGCTTCGGGAACCGCAATGCTTTTAATGTAACGGTCCACCAGCGCGCGTATATCGACTGGTTGACGGGTGACTTTGTTTTTGCGAGCAAAGTTCAGCAGATCGGATACAATCTTTTTACAACGCTCCGCCTGCTCGGCGATCATTTGAATGTCTTCATACTGTTCCGAGTTTTCCGCACACTCATCCAGCATGAGTTTGGCATAAAGCAGAATGACGCCTAAAGGATTATTGATTTCATGGGCAATGCCTGCTGAGAGCTGGCCCATGCTGGCCAGTTTTTCGGCATTCATGAGGGCCTGGCGCGTGCTGTCGAGCTGTTCATTGGATTTGTTTAAGTCGTCGATGGACTGTCGAAGACGTTCTATAGAGTAGGGCAGGCACATTTCGCTTTCAGCCATGCCCTTGTAAATGGCTGTGGCATGTTCTCTGCAGGTGGCGTAGCCGCAGGCTCCACAGTCGAGTTCATCTGCTGACGCGTACTTACCCATACGCTTGAGAATGTCTTGAATCTCGTCTTCCGATGGGGTGGGCAGGCGGTGGTCATCCGGCTCGTAGCGCGTCGATAAATCCACCTCTTTAAACAGTTCTTTGTACTGTTCATAGGCCCCCTGATCGATCGTTTCCATGCGTTTTCTCGCGTAGGCGCTTATGGCTGAACGCCTCTGAAAGGCGGGTGTGGACACACTCATGCCCGATCCCATGATGCAGCCCTCACAGCACAGCACTTCGAGCAGTCGGGCATCGAGGGATCCGGCCTCGAATTCTTTAATGGCCTGTATAAATCCGGAGTGGCCATCGGCGGCGACTACCTGGTTATGCAGCAGATCTTCTTCAATGCGGGCTGCCTGCAGCATGCCCCGGCTGATGGGAAAGAGCATGCCGAGACCGGGGTGCGGCGCATCAAAATCTTGTGCCTCGACGGTATGAAGGTTGATGTCCTTCACCGCTAACAGGTTGCGCAGTTCCGTAAATGTGAGCACGCCGTCAAGTTCAGGATATCCCGCCGCCAGGTCCCGCTCTCCCTCCACTTTTTTGGCCAGGCACGGCCCGATAAAGACGATCTTTAGATCCTCACCGTACAATCGGCGCAATACCCTGGCTTCGGCAATCATGGGCGAGACAATGCTTGCGAGATGATCGACCATGTGCGGATGATATTTTTCTACAAAAGCCACGATGGCGGGGCAACTGGTTGCTATGTAGCGTTTATCGGTAGATTCGTTGAGTAGCTCAGCATAGCGTTTGGCCACCAGGTCTGCACCAAAGGCGACTTCATGGACATAGGTGAACCCCATCTTCTTAAGGGCTCCCACCAGCTTTCTGTAGTCAATGTGGTTAAATTCTGCGGGAAAACTGGGGGCCAGTATGGCGGCCGTGGTCCGGCCGCTGTTTAACAGGTCGAGGATGCCGCCAGTCAGATCGTTTACCTGCTTTGCCTGCTGACTGCAGACACGCACACAGTTTCCGCAACCGATACAGCGTTCGGGCAGTATCTCGGCCTGACCACCCTGAATTCGGATGGCCTTGGCCGGACAGTCACGCACACAGGTATAACATACCCTGCATAGTTCGCCGACTGTCGTAATCAGCGGCGACTTCTGTTTCATTGTATATCCTCATGGAGTCCGGGCTTCCTCGCCTTTTTTGTTACGGGCGGTGTCAGGCCGTCTCCACATTATTTCTTGTACACCTTTTGCGCGTGGTAATGAGTATGCAGCAGTTTATGCGCTTTCGGGCTCAGGGGCTCTCCAAGAAAATCCATATACAGTTTTTTGATTTGAGGGTTCTGGTGAGAACAGCGGTGATTGCTGTTCTGGTCGTCCACATAAAGACCGGCGGCCCGCTGTATGCGCAGTTCATCTGTCGCACCATAGGGCTGTCCACCCCCGCCGACACATCCTCCCCGGCAGGCCATCACTTCGATAAAGTGATAGTAGGGCTCGCCTCCGGCGGTGCGCCGTTCGCGCACTTTATTCAGTACCGTCTCAATGTTGGTCATCCAGTGCGCAATGGCGATGCGGACCTCGGTGCCTTCAATGTTAATGATCGCTTCTTTAACACCCTCCAGCCCGCGAATACTGGTAAAGTTAACATCCTCCAGTTCACTCTTTGTAATCAAGTGATAGGCGGTGCGTAAAGCGGCCTCCATGACGCCGCCGGTTGCACCGAAAATCGTGCCCGCTCCACTGTATTCCCCGAGAATGTTGTCACATTCTTCTTCGGGAAGATTTTCAAATTCCACCCCGGCGGATTTGATCATGCGCGCCAATTCGCGCGTGGTGAGGGATACATCAATATCCTGGTAGCCGCTGGAGAACATTTCATCGGCACGCGTGATTTCATATTTCTTGGCCGTGCAGGGCATGATGGAGACCATAAAGATCTTAGCCGGATCAATGCCCATTTTCTCCGCGTAATACGTCTTCGACATGGCCCCCAGCATTTCATGCGGCGATTTGGCCGATGAGAAATTCGGAATAAAGTCCGGTGCATATTTTTCCATGTAATCGGTCCACGCCGGACAGCAGCTGGTAATGAGCGGTAGCTCTCCTTTGCCGTGCAAAAAACGCTCTGCAAATTCAGTACCCTCTTCCATAATCGTGAGGTCGGCGCCGAAATTGGTATCGAATATAGCCTTAAAGCCGAGGCGTCGCAGGGCGGTATACAGTTTACCGGTCAGCAGGGTCCCGGGCTCATATCCAAAGGCTTCCCCAATAGCCACGCGTACGGCCGGAGCAATCTGTACAACAGGGTATATCTCGGGATCTTCCAGGGCCTTGTATACCGTCACATTATCCGATTTTTCATAAATTGCACCGACGGGGCAGTGGGCCGAGCACTGGCCGCATTTAATACAGGGGCTTTCGTTTAGTTTGACATCGGCGGTTGGGGCAATGCGGGTGTTTTCCCCGCGCCCCACAAATTCCAATGCCCACACATTTTGCATCTGCTGGCAAACCGTCGCACAACGTCCGCAGAGAATACACTTTTCAGGGTTCAGTACGATGGATGGAGTGCTGTTGTCCGGGGGCAGATCACGCAGTCGCTGTTCATAGGGTACTTCGCGAATACCGAATTCCGCGGCCAGGCTCTGTAGCTCACAATTACCGCTGCGCGGGCACCGCAGACAGTCATTGGGATGCGTGGACAAAATCAGCTCCAGTACGGTCCTGCGCACCTGGTATATCTCGGGGTCATGCGTGATTACTTCCATTCCATCAGCAACTTCTGTGGCGCAGGCACGCACCATTTTAGGTGAATTCTTGAGCTTCACCACACAAATACCACATGCCGCCCATGCCGGCAGATCGGGGTGATAGCAGAGCTTTGGAATCTTGACCTGCACGCGTTTGGCCGCCTCCAGGATTGTCGTACCCTTTTCTACCGCCAGCGGTATATCGTTAATTTCAATTTTCACTTTTTCCATAATGACTTCCTCTTAAATCGTGTTTTAATTACTGATGCTGGACGGCATCAAACTTACAGGCCTTGTAACATTCGCCACATTTAATACACTTGGATTCGTCAATGACGTGTACTTCCCGCCGCTCGCCATCGATACAGTTAACCGGGCAACGCCGCGCACACAGGGTACAACCGATACATTTTTCCGGGAGAATGTAATAGGTGACCAGTGATTTACATACGCCGGCCGGACAGCGCTTGTCCACAATGTGTGCCATCAGTTCCTCTTCAAAACGGTTGGCGATAGACAACACCGGATTCGGTGCCGTCTGGCCCAGTCCGCACAGGGATGCGCGTTGCATGGCGTGACTGATATCTTCGATCTTCTGCAGGGTGCCCATCGGGGCCTTCCCCTTGGTTACATTGTCGAGCAGGTTGTAGAGCGTCCGACCCCCGATGCGGCACGGCGCACATTTTCCGCATGATTCGTCGACAGTAAAATCGAGGTAGAACTTGGCGACATCGACCATGCAGTCGTCCTCATCCATGACAATCATCCCGCCGGAACCCATGATGGATCCGAGCTTCTGCAAACCTTCATAGTCAATGGGGGTGTCGACGTACTCAGCCGGTATGACGCCGCCGGACGGTCCGCCCGTCTGCACCGCCTTTAATTGCTTGCCTCCCGCAATGCCGCCGCCAATATCGTAAATAATTTCGCGCAGCGTCATGCCCATCGGAACTTCGACTAATCCGCAGTTGTTGACTTTACCGGTCAGCGCAAATACCTTCGTACCCTTGGATGTTTCCGTGCCGATGCTGCCAAACCAGTCGCCGCCTTTGAGCAGAATAGCTGGAATGTTGGCCCAGGTCTCCACGTTGTTAATAACCGTGGGTTGACCCCAGAGACCTTTTACTGCGGGGAAAGGGGGGCGGGGTCTGGGCATGCCGCGTCCGCCTTCTGTCGAGGCTATCAGCGCGGTCTCTTCTCCACATACAAACGCTCCCGCGCCGAGGCGCAGCTCAATGTTGAAACAAAAATTGCTGCCCATGATTCCGTCACCGAGCAAGCCTCGATCCTTGGCTTGCTCAATTGCATTTTGCAGGCGCTCAATGGCGAGCGGATATTCAGCACGTATGTAGATGTAACCGTAATTGGCTCCTACCGTGTAGCCGGCAATGGCCATGGCTTCCAGGATGGAGTGGGGGTCTCCCTCCAGTACGCTACGGTCCATGTAGGCACCTGGATCCCCTTCGTCGGCGTTACAAATAATGTATTTTTGATCACTTTCCACCCCTTTGGTGAAAAGCCACTTCTTCCAGGTGAGAAAGCCTGCCCCGCCACGCCCGCGCAGCCCCGATTTTTTCAGCTCTTCTATAACCTCGTCCCCCGACATTTCGAAAATCGCTTTACCCAGGGCTTGGTAACCGTCACGCGCTATATATTCTTCAATGTTTTCCGGATTGATGACGCCGCAGTTGCGCAGCACAATGCGCGTCTGCTTGTGCATCGATGCATCCGCCAGTGTACTCGAATCCAGCAGCCGTTGGACGGGCTGGCCTTTGATGATGTCCATGCTGATAATTTCGTCGGCATCTTTTGCAGTCACGTTGGCATAAACCGTCTCTTCCGGCAGCACTTTCACAATCGGGGTGTTGGTCGACGAACCGAACGCACCTGCCATAACGACCTGTACGTTGTCATCAGCTCCCTGCACCCGTGCCTCTTTGATTAGTTCAGAGAAGACTTCTGAGGCACCCGCCTCATTCTCTGATCCACCGTATACAATGATGTATTTCTTGTCGCTCATTCTAAAAACTCTCCTTCGGCATTAACCCTGATCAATAATGTCTTGGGCCGGCTTTGCGAAAATATGATCATTGATGATCTGCTTGTGAATCACATGCTTTCGAATAATCTTTTTACCCGTTTCTTCATCTACGTTGCCGTACACAATGGTCGGCATATCCGGCATCACCACTTCCACGGTAGGTTCCGAGTAGCAAAGCCCCATACAGCCGGCGGCTTTTACTTCCGCCTCTATGCCGCTCTTCTCAATTTGCTCTTTAATAACATCGAACGTTTCCTTGGCGCCGGCGGCAATGCCGCAACTGCCCATACCCACGTATACCGTCGGCTTGCGCGCTTCCCTGTGCTGTCGCGAAAAGGCTTTCTTTTTTTCAGCACCCAGTTTTTTTAAATCTTCATATGTTAATTTTGACATGTTTCATCCTCTCAGCTCTATTTCCGGTATTCGGCCAGAATCCCGGCCAAGTCGTCTTTCTTTATATGGCCGTATACTTTACCGTTGACGGTGATAACCGGAGCCAGGCTGCAGCAGCCCAGACAGCGAACGGACTCCATGGAAAAATGGCCGTCCTTCGTGACATGGTTGAGCCCGATTCCCAGCAGGTTTTCCAGTTCCCCGATAATATCTTCACCACCCTTGAGGTAACAGGCGGTTCCCATACAGATCGCAATGTGGTTTTTGCCCGGTTTTTTTAACTTGAAATAGTGATAGAAGGTGAGCACCCCGTACACTTTGGCCAGAGGTGTTTCCAGTAATTCGGCCACTTTAAATGCCGCATCACGCGGTACATAACCAAAATGATCCTGCACTTTGTGCAACACCATAATCAGATTGCCCGGTTTATCCTTCCACTGTCCAATAAATGCATTTAACTCAGATGGAAACTCAATTTCCATTTCCGGTTTCAATTCTACTTGTGCTTTCAATTCGCGTCCTCCACCGTTTACTGCCAGTTTTTATAGCGCCCAGTAAAACAATTGTATATAAAAATATATCGCTACTGTGAGTACCATTTATAATGGTTATACGTTATTTAACAAACTAAAAAATAAAAATAATGTATTGAAATTGACTTAAAAAGTTTCACAATGTAAATATTATGTTACAAGAATAACGTTAAAAAGTTATGAATCGTGAAATAGTACAACGACTTTCACAGTACAACAGCGTGCTGAATAAGTTTAAAGGCATGGGGCTGGTCAAAATATTTTCCGATAATCTCGGTGACGCTCTAGGTATATCCGCCTCACTTGTACGTAAAGATTTTATGTCGGTAGGTATTACCGGAAACAAGCGTGGCGGCTATCAGGTTGAAAAACTCATAGAGGCCCTGAATACTATTCTGGGGAAAGATAAAATACAGCGCGTGATTATTATTGGGTGCGGTAAAATAGGTACCGCATTGATGAACTACAATGGTTTTTCCCGCGAACGCATCAAGGTCGTGGCCGGATTTGACCTGAACCATGATATTATCAGTAGCGATGCGCCCACCCCGATATACGATGTGAGTGAACTAAGCGCATTTATCCAGCGTGAAAAGATAGAGATCGCCATCATTACCGTGCCCGAGAATGCGACCGCTCAGATCATCGATATGCTGATTAAATCCGGTATTAAAGGGGTCCTGAATTTTGCCCCGGTACAGCTCAAAGGAAACGATAAATGTACCATCCGTAACATAAACATAGCTCTCGAGGTGGAGAACCTTTTTTCTTTTGTTCATTTCCTTGGCAAGCAGGGAACCGTTACGGGTTAGCCCGAAAATCTCACAAATTGATCAAAGACCAGTACAAAAATTCTCAAATGTAAAAGGGTGGAGGGTCGCGTTCCACCGCGACCATTCTTGAACGCGCTGCCAGAACCGATTTATATATGTGAATATACGTTCATATACGGTTGAAAACTCTTTCCTGTTTAGCCGTAAATGAGGAGGGGACTGGAAGAGTTTTGACAAAATCATGGATAGCAAAATCATTTTTTTTGGCCAGTAGATGGCCACGGCTGTTATGTGGAGGGTCACGTTTCACCGCGACCTTTTTTTGAACGCGCTGTCAGAACCG